>JAUIJX010000131.1 GCA_030430795.1 Alphaproteobacteria bacterium
CAAGGATGAACCATTGTTCGGTGACGAAGAGGGGCTTGAGGCATCGTATCACTGGCCGCTGGACGGTGATGTGTCCCAACGCATAAGCTCAAAATTTGGCTTCCGGAAGGATCCATTTACCGGTAAGCGTGCCTTCCACAAAGGGGTCGATATCGCTGCACCGGCAGGAACGAAGGTGCTGGCCTGTGCTGATGGGGTGGTGGAGCAGGTGACAACCCATAAGCGGTTAGGTCGCTACGTCAAAATCCGTCACGAAGATGATACCTATAGCCTGTATGGGCACCTGAGCAAATGGGACGCTAAAGAAGGTGAGAAGGTACGTGCGGGTGAAATAATCGGCCGTGTTGGCTCAACAGGTCGCTCCACGGGTGCGCATCTGGATTTTTCTCTGCGTAAGTCAAACGGCGATGCATTTGATCCGATGTCGAAGCTTCGCATCCCGGAATCGGTAAAAACACTGGAAATTTCGGCGCTGGAAGATTAGAAGGGGCACATGTCTCTTTATGCTCTTATCAAACCATTTCTCTATTCAATGGACCCGGAAAAGTCACACGGGTTGGCGATCAAAGCCCTAAAGCTAGGCGCTGTTCCGCCATGTTCATTTCAAGATTATCCGTCACTGCAAACCGAGTTGTTTGGCCTGTCTTTCCCGTCACCTGTCGGCATGGCTGCTGGATTTGACAAGAACGGAGAAGTCTACGCACCGTTGTTAAAGACCGGATTTGGATTCGTGGAGGTGGGCACAGTTACGCCGAAACCGCAAATAGGAAACCCCAAGCCACGCATCTTTCGCCTGACGGAAGACAAGGCGGTCATCAATCGGCTTGGCTTCAACAATCGCGGTATGGATGCCATGAAATCTGAACTGGAGCACCGCCGCAAGGAAGGTGGTATCGTCGGCGTTAATATCGGGCGCAATAAAGATACCCGCTATGCCGTACAGGACTATACGCTGCTGCTTGGTGAGCTGGGGGCGCTGGCGGATTACATCACCATCAATATATCGTCGCCGAATACCGAAGGGCTGCGCGGACTGCAGCAGCGGGAGATGCTCGAGAACCTGCTGGCGCCGCTGATGGAAGTACGAGAGAAGCTGGATCGTCACGTGCCGCTGTTGCTTAAGATTGCGCCGGACATGAAAGACGACGAATTAAAGGACGTTGCGGAAGTGGCGGGTGAATCAGGTCTTGACGGGCTGATCGTTACCAACACTACTATCAGTCGTCCGGCTACCCTGCGCAGTAAGCATCGTGAGCAACTCGGTGGGTTGAGTGGCGAGCCGCTGCGAACTCTGGCGACGGAAACGCTGCGTACCATGTATCGCCTGACGGAAGGTAAGATACCACTGGTGGGTGTAGGAGGAATCAGCTCCGGGCAGGACGCCATTGCCCGTATCCGTGCCGGTGCTTCATTAGTGCAGCTCTACACGGCGTTGGTTTATCAGGGATTCGGTCTGGTATCGGACATCAAGCGTGAACTGGCTGATCATCTTGAGCAGCAAGGGATGACATCCATCAATCAGTTAATTGGTGCAGACGCGTAACGCCTAAGCGCCAACGGATGCAAATTGCTTGCTGAGAAATTCCGTAGCGGTTTTCAGGCCGATTTCATCAATGCCATGTGCCAAACCCGGACGGGCATGCGCTTCCACCTTCACGCCGGATTTAAGCAGTGCGGCTTCGGCATTGGCCATCTGTGCAAACGGCACCACCGGATCAGCTTCGCCATGAATCAGGCAGATGTCAGGCTTGGAGGAAATCTCCTGTTCCAGCTTCTGGCTGGCCACCATTGCGCCGGAAAACCCGACAATACAGGCGCAAGGCTGCGCGCGGCGCGGCAGCACATGCAGTGCCGTCATGGTGCCCTGTGAGAAACCGACAATCGCCAGTTTATCGATCGTCAGCCCAAGTTCTGCCAGCTTCGTATCAATAAAAGTGTTCACATACGGTGCCACTGTCTCAATCCCGGCCAGCATCATCTCTGGCGTGCGTTCCTGCAGGCTGAACCACTGCTTGCCGAAAGGTGCCATATCGCACTCGAATGGTGCATCGGGAGAACAAAAATGCGCATCGGGCAGGGCGTCCTGCATCAGCGGTGCCAGTGAAATCAGGTCGTTGCCATCGGCGCCAACGCCATGCAGAAAAATCACCAGTTGCTTTGCCTTGCCGGATTTCGGCGCGACCTCGGGGCCGTTTAATTCAAAACTCATCGGTCTTCCTTAACAAACATTGCATTCCCCAAGTCATGGCGTATAAACACTTCCATGTCTAGTCTCAATCGCCTGATATTGGTGGATGGTTCGGGCTTCATCTTCCGTGCCTATCACTCGCTGCCACCGCTGACGCGCAAGGACGGCACGCCGGTCGGCGCGGTCTACGGCTTCGTCAATATGATGACCAAGCTGCTCGACCAGATGGAATACTCGCACATTGCGGTGATCTTCGATGCCGGGCGCAAAACCTTTCGTAACGACATTTACCCGGAGTACAAAGCGCATCGCCCGCCACCGCCGGACGATTTGATTCCGCAATTCGCACTGGTGCGGGAGGCAACGCTGGCGCTGAACCTGCCGTCGGTCGAACTGCCCAATTACGAAGCGGACGATGTCATTGCCACCTATGCCGATCAGGCCAGTAAAGCGGGTATGGAGGTGGTGATTGTTTCCTCCGATAAAGACCTGATGCAATTGCTGGGTGACAAGGTGTCGATGTTCGATGCCATGAAGAATCGAGAGATCGGCCCGGCGCAGGTGGAAGAAAAATTCGGTGTTGGCCCGGAAAAAGTCATCGAGGTACAGGCGCTGATAGGGGACAGCACGGATAACGTGCCGGGTGTGCCGGGCATCGGCCCTAAGACGGCATCCGAGCTGATTAACACCTATGGCTCGCTGGAGTCGTTGCTGGAACGGGCTGGAGAAATCAAACAGAACAAGCGCCGCGAGAACATCATCGCCTTTGCCGATCAGGCGCGTATCTCACTGGAGTTGGTAACGCTCAAACATGATTGCGAAGGCTTGCCGGAGTTAGACAGTTTCAAACAGGTGCACCTCGACCCGGTTAAGCTGATGCCGTTTCTGGAAGAACAGGATTTTACCTCACTGATGACGCGCATGCGCTCACGTTACGGTAATGGCCAGCCGCAGGAGCATGCGCCGGAGAAAACGGAAGAAGCGAAACCATCCCAGCCGAAAGCCACTTATGAATTGGTGCGCACGAAGGATGAACTGAAGCGTTGGGTCGATGCCGCGCACAAGGCAGGTTATGTCGCATTCGATGTCGAAACCGACTCACTGGAAGCACGCAGCACCACGCTGGCGGGCTTTTCTCTTTCTATCGAGCCGGGCAAAGCGTGCTATGTGCCGGTCAACCATGTGGAAGAAGTGGAAGCCGTCTCTCAGGGCGATCTGTTCGGTGAAAGCAAAGGTGGAGAAACGTCCTTTAAACGTATCGACAAACAACTGAATGAAAAAGACGCGCTAACATTGCTCGGGCCGCTGCTCGAAGACCCGGCTGTGATGAAGATCGGTCAGAATATCAAGTTCGATATGCTGGTCATGCATGCGCGCGGTATCCGTATCCATCCGGTCGATGACACCATGCTGATATCGTACTGTCAGTCGGCAGGGTTGAACGCGCAGAATATGGATGAACTCTCTGAGCTGCATCTCGGCATCAAACCGATCCCGTTTAAGGAAGTGGTTGGTACGGGTAAATCGCAACGTACCTTCGATCAGGTGCCGCTGGAAAAAGCCTGCGATTATGCGGCGGAAGATGCGGACATCACTCTGCGGCTCTACCATGCGCTGCGTCCCGGTCTCCGTACACGACAGGTGGCTTCGGTCTACGAGCGCTTGGAGCGTCCACTCATTCCGGTGATCGAGCAGATGGAATATTACGGTGTCAAAGTGGATACCGACGAACTACGTTCACTCTCTGCCGTCTTCGCCGACGAAATGGCGCGGCTGGAAAAAGAGATTTATAAGCTGGCCGGGCATGAATTCAATGTCGGTTCACCCAAGCAACTGGGAGAAGTGCTGTTTGAAGAAATGGGCATCGAAGGCGGCAAGAAATCCTCCAAGACCGGTGCGTATACGACCGGCGCGGAGATACTGGAAGATCTGGCCGCCGCCGGGCACGAGCTGCCGGGCAAGGTGCTGGAATGGCGGCAGGTCTCCAAACTGAAAAGCACCTACACTGATGCGCTGGTGGAGCAGGTCAACCAAGAAACCGGGCGGGTGCATACCAGTTACATGATGGCGGTGACGTCGACCGGTCGCCTGTCGTCTTCCGATCCGAACCTGCAGAACATTCCGATCCGCACCGAACAGGGCAGGCGTATCCGCCATGCCTTTATCGCGGATAAGGGATACAAATTATTGGCGGCGGATTATTCGCAGATCGAGTTGCGTCTGCTGGCGCATGTCGCAGAGATTGATACGCTAAAACAGGCATTCACCGAAGGTCGCGATATCCACACCACCACCGCCAGCCAGATGTTTGGCGTGGAATCGGAGCAGGTGGATGGCGAGTTGCGCCGCAAAGCCAAAACCATCAATTTCGGGATTATCTATGGCATCAGCGCACACGGTCTCGCCACCCGTCTCGGTATTGGCCGCAAGGATGCGGCGAATTATATCGAGGCGTATTTTGAGCAATATCCCGGCATTCGCAAATACATGGAACGCACCAAAGAATTGGCGCGGGAGCAGGGCTATGTCACTACGCT
>JAUIJX010000132.1 GCA_030430795.1 Alphaproteobacteria bacterium
GTGGATAAGTGAAGCCATCCCCCTACCTGCAACAGCATTATTACCTTTAATCGTCCTCCCTTTGGCGGGAATTATGCCCGTGAGTGATATTTGCAAACCTTATTCGTCTCAAATTATTTTTTTATTTCTAGGTGGATTTATGTTAGCGGCAGCGATAGAACGGTGGAAACTCCATGAACGGATAGCATTAGGCATTATCGCCAAGATGGGTTGCTCTCCTCCCCGATTGATTTTAGGATTTATGATTGCTAGTGCGGTGCTTTCTATGTGGATATCCAATACGGCTACGACAATTATGATGCTTCCTATTGGTATTATGATTATTCGACAACTCCAAAAATCAGATAGTCCAGAAGAAGAGGAAGGAAATTTTGCTAAAGCTCTGCTTTTAGGTACAGTACATTAAGCCGGGAAATCGTCGACACCACCTTTTGTTCGTTACTGTCGTATTGCTGTAATAACTGCTCCGCTTTGAGCATACTTTCAAGCGCTTCTTCAATTTTCCCCAGCTCCTTAAACAAATAGCCTTTATCTAGCGCATGAGCAATAGGAAAATCCGCCTGCTCAAACGCTTTCTGAAACTCGGGAGGAAAGAATGCGGAATGCTCCAGCTTGTCGCGCGCCTCGACCATCTCTTCATCGTTGAGCAGGTGTTCGGCATACATATGTTGCAGGAGCGGTTCGTCAAAAATATGGCCTTTATCCCTATAACTCCCGGAGAGTGTTTTGAGTGCTGGTCGGATTTCTTTCTGATAATTTCGCGATACTTCCTGCACATTTTCGCGATTGTGTACCTCACGTATTTCGATGGCATCTTCATCCGTCATGTTGTAGGTGTGAGGAAAATTCAATCGGCTTTCGCGGAAGAAGGAATACATATTTAAATTATGTGTCATACGGGTTCTGACGGAATCACGATGCTTGCTGCCCTGATTGCCCATACCGGCAAGCGCATTGAGTTTTTTGCCAAAGTCAGCGTTGTCGATATCTTCCCGGCGCATCATCATCACGGAGAGTTGCGGTGACTCGATTAGGGGGGATTGTTGGGCAAGTATCCTGCGGATGCTGTACGTAAATGGCAACAGCCTCTGATTGGACGTCAGATAATACTCATCCCCGTGTAAGTAGCGTATGTTGGACAAAACAGCCCCTTCTTCTTATTTTGGAAGAAGTTATACAGCAGTTCTGTTAAGAAAATGTGACAGAAACTCAATTAGTTGGATAAATCAGGTGTATCTTTCAACCGGACAAGCTTACGTGCAATCACCGAACTCAGGGGAATGGCCTCCGGCAAATCGTCTAATAGGCCATCAAATAATTGAATTGCCTGTTCTTTTTCGCCTTGTTGCTCATGCCGTATTGCCATGTAATAACGCGCTTCCGGATGCTTCGGCGCTAGCGTCAGCACCATCTTCAAACTCTCCGTTGCCTCATCGCTCACCGTACCGTCATTGGCCATGATCAGGGCGATGGCGTATTGCATGATAATGGCGGCATTGCCGCCGGAGAGTAATACCGCCTGTTTATAGGCCTGAGAAGCTGGCTGGAATTGCCCGGCATTCATCCATAGCGTACCGAGAGACAGCCATGCCGGTAAATCCTTGGGGTTGTCCTGTAGTTTCTTCTCTAACTCGGCGACCTGCTGCCGGATGCCGCTCTGGGAGGCTTGCTCGCTCTCGATCAGCGGCAGTATGGGGCCTTGCCCCAGCGTGAGATAGAGCCCGGCGCTACCGATCAACATAAACGCGGCAATAGCAGTACACATGCCGATCTTGCGTGATGTGGGTAAGGTGGCATGTTGGCAGATGGCGGCCACCATCACCAGCGTGACGGCCAGTGCCATCAATGCTATCAGGGGATAAAGCGTCATTTGCTGCTCTCCCGGCGAAACAGCAGCGGCCATGCCACGGCTACCGCAATCAGCATCAACAGGAAGGGCGATGCCCATAGCAGATAGGTATACGGTTTCACCGGTGGCTCCAGCAGGATGCCATCGCCGTAGCGCTCGACCAGAAACGTGGTGATCTCGTCATCGCTTTGCCCGTCGGCAATGCGCTCCCGCACCAGTTGCCGCATGTCTGCCGCCAGCATGGCATTGGATTCCGCCAGTGATTGTCCGTTACACACCATGCAGTGGAGTGTACCGAACAAAGCCTGCGCACGTTGCTCCTGTTCGGCGCTCAGGGTGATCCCTGCCAGCGCTGCGAACGTCATTGGCAGCAAGATACTAAGGAAGCAAAGGCAGAATCGTATCATGAATAATCGCTTCGGTGAGTGGGCCGTTTTGATGATAGAGAATGTTGCCTTCGCGATCCAGCAGGAAGCTCTCCGGTACCCCGCTGATTCCGAATTCGATACCGCTCCGCCCTTGCTTATCGAGCGCGGCATAATCATAAGGGTTGCCGTGTTTGCCGAGCCACGCGGCAATGTTTCCCGGTTTGTCGTTCCAGCCGATGCCATACAGCGTCAGGGATGGATGCTCGGCCAGTGTCTTGATGGCGGGATGTTCAGCCAGACATGGCGTGCACCATGAGGCAAAGAAATTCACTAGCACGAACTGCCCACGCAATGCTTCCAGTGATGGTGCATTGCCGAGCCCGTCAATCGCCAGCACATCGATTGCGACCAACCGTTTCGCGGCAGGTGGTGGAGCAGGGCTTTGATGTTCCTCAGTCACCAGCGAATAGGCAAAGAACACGGCCAACGCCAGAAAAAGCACGAATGGGAGAATACGCAGCAGCATCAGGAGAGGGATTTGCGGGCTTCGTCGATGGCCTGATTAAGTGTGATAAGTTCCTCTTCCTGATCGGCGAGGTCTTTGGCGCGGCGGCGATAGGTGGCGTTGGCGTCTTCCAGCGTCGCGGTGGGGCCAAGCCCAAGCGCACTCATCCATTCTGGCAGGGTGCCACTTTCGGAAGAGCTGGAACTGGTAGAAGAGCCGCCGGATAATTCACCGCTGAAGAGCGATAGCGCATACTGCTTGGTGGCAATACCCCATTCCTCCAGATTGCGCATTGCGCGCAATGCCAGATGAATGGCATACGCGTTATGTTCCGCCATAATCCAGTGGTCACAGGCGAGGTGATGGGTGCGCCCACCGATTTTTATTATTACGCTGATACCGCTATCATTCCCGATCTTCTTGCGCAGGCGTTCATTGTTTGCATGCTGAAAATTGGAAAAGATGGTGGCGGCGCTGAAATCATAGGCATTGATCTCATCTTCCAGATAGCGGAATGCTTCTTCCATGCGCATATTGCGTGAGAAATTAGGGTGATATCCGCGTGCGCTGGCAGGCGTGCTACTCCAGCCGGAGGGAAGTTTCAGCGGATGTTCGTATCTAATCTCAGCCATATGCCTTTGCCTTAGGTAAACATGCGATCAGGCCGCCGGTACCGATCATCAGGACGGCAAGCCACAACCACATCATTGCAGGATTTATATATAACGTCAGAATCGCTTCGTTGGCAAGCAAACGGCTTTGATTACCCTGCATTTTTCCGGTTTGTCTCAGCACCATGTAGACATCCTGCCATAATCCGCTGTCAATCGCCGCCTCGACGGTTTGTGAGCCGTGGGCAGGGAAGTGACGAATCTCGGGGAACAGTGCGTAGATACGACTGGCATGCTGCACGTCTACCACAGCAGTATAGCGTAGATAATTCTCCTGCACATCCTGTGTAATACTTCGCAGGCTTACGCTATAATCGCCTGCCTCGACAGTCTCTCCGGTGCGGATGGGAATCTCGTATTGTGTCTTGAGCGATCCGGAAATTCCGAGCGACAGAATCAATAATCCAAGCCCCAGATGGGCAGTCAGCATGCCGATCTGGTTGCCGTGGATAAGCTTCCGCCAGCCTTTCACATGCCCGCTAATCACCCAGACGCCGATCCATACGCTCACTAGCAGCCACACATGCCCCATGCCGAAAAGCGCGCCAGCAAGTAATGCTAGTATGGTGGCGGCCAGCAACATCGGTATCACCTGCTTGCGCTTCAGTGCGAAAGCGCCCCATGCCAGAAACGGCGCCACCCCGGCCAGCAGCATCATCGGCGCCATCAGCGGAAAGAATGTCTTATTGTAATACGGCGCGCCGATGGTCAGCGAGCGCCCGCCCATCAACTCCTGAATCATCGGGTATATGGTGGCGATCAGGATACTGCCGCAGGCCACCACCAGAAACAGATTGTTGATGACGATGCCGCCTTCGCGGGATAACGGCAGGAAGCTGTCATGCCGCACGGAGCGTGGTGGCCGCAGGGCGAATACCAGCAACGCACCGCCTGTCACCAACCCCAGATAGGTGAGGATATACAGCCCGCGTTCCGGATCGTTGGCAAAACTATGCACGGAGGTAATCAGCCCGGAGCGCACCAGAAATGTACCAATCAGACTGAGCGAGAAAGACAGGATCGCCAGCAGCACCACCCACATCGCCAGCTGTTGACGCTTCTGCAGCACAAGCACGCAATGCAGCAAGGCAGTGGCAGAGAGCCACGGCAGCAATGAGGCATTCTCCACCGGGTCCCAGAACCAGAACCCGCCCCAGCCCAGTTCGCGATACGCCCACCAGCTACCCAGCCCGATCCCGAAAGTCAGGAACGCCCACGGCACCAGCACCCACGGGCGCAGCATCCGTGCGAAATCCGCATCCGTCTGACGATGCCAGCAAGCGGCGACCGCCAGCACAAACGCAATGCCTAATCCGACATAGCCGAG
>JAUIJX010000133.1 GCA_030430795.1 Alphaproteobacteria bacterium
GTTTGGTTTTGTGTCCGAAGTGAACGCCAGCTTCAATCAGCTCGCGCATAGAAAAAGTCGGTAATGCCATTGTTATATCCTCTCATTTACCGGTTAAACCTCCACGAACATGTACGGAAATCCGCACCGGCATGCCGAAAGTAGGCAAGGTTCGTGTGTGTATTTCCCCCGGCACAGCGCCGAAGGGAGCGCATACATAACGCTCTATCCTAGGAAATGCAAGCGTTTTCTTGCGTTTTTACGAGGAAAAAACTAGAAATTTTCGTTCGGTTTACGCGGGGCTCGTCGCACCTGTACCGTATGCCCGATCGGCGTACTGGTATTCTGCAGCAATTCGCTGGTCTCTTTTTGGCGGATAGCCAGCTGAATTGTCGCTGGGTTATCGCACTCTGCAATTGCAGTAGCTTCCGAGATTTTCTGGGCAAAAAACAGGTCGAGCAGGCTCTGGTCGAATGTCTGCATGCCCCGGTCCCGGCTGCGTTGCATCACATCGCGGATGTCTTTCACTTTGCCTTCCTGAATCAGACTGGCAATCAGACCTTCATTCAGCATGATTTCCACGGCGAGGGATCGCTTGCCATCGGTATTCGGTACCAGCCGTTGCGAGAGTACACCGCGCAAATTAAGCGACAGGTTCAGCAGGATTTGCTTGTGCTTTTCTTCTGGGAAGAAATTCACCACACGTTCAATCGCCTGACTAGCGTTGTTGGCGTGTAGCGTCGCGACGCAGAGATGGCCGGTTTCAGAGAAGTTGATGGCATGTTCCATAGTTTCGCGGTCACGAATCTCACCGATCAGAATCACATCGGGGTGCTGACGCAGCGCGTTTTTAAGTGCCATCCCAAAGGAGTAGGTGTCGATCCCGACATCACGCTGAGAAACAATGCATTTTTCATGGTCGTGCACGTACTCAATCGGATCTTCGATAGTGATAATATGCCCGTTGCCGTTGCGATTGCGATGACCAATCATGGCTGCCAGTGACGTAGATTTACCGCACCCGGTCTGCCCAACCACCAGAATCAGGCCACGCTTCTTCATGATCAGTTCGCTGTAAACTTTAGGTAATTCAAGGTCATCAGGAGTTGGAATCTGCGTCTGAATACGACGAATCACCATTGCACTATGCTGTTGCTGGCGGTACACATTCACCCGGAAACGTGCATCGCCATGCCATGAAATAGCTGTATTCAGCTCCATCGTGGTCTCGAATTCATCCAACGCTTCTTCATCAACAATCTCGGACAATAGCCGCATAATCGTCTCGTCATCCAGCGGATCATTACGATACTGAATAATGTCATCACCCACGCGCAGGCTCGGCGCGCAGCCATAGGTCAGGTATATATCGGAGGCTTCCTTCTGAACGCAGGCGGTCAGAAGGTCGTCCAACATCATTTTGTTAGAACGAGGATGAGTTTCCTGCTCTGACGTTTGCGGTGTTTCCATGATTACCTTGTGATTGTTTAGGTGTTTCTTCGCCGTCTTCGCTGGTGCTGGCCATCACTTCACGGACGGTCTCATCCGAAATGACGCCATCCTGATGCAGTTTGTAGAGGCTGTCTTTCATCGTGCGCATACCCAACTTGCTACCCATTTGAATCAGGGAGTAGAGCTGAGGAATCTTACCTTCACGAATTAGGTTACGAATCGCCGGGGTGCCAAGCATGATCTCGTGTACGGCCACACGGCCGCCGTTATCAGCGCGTTTGACTAGCGTTTGCGCGATAATCGCCTGAAGTGACACGGAAAGCATCGCGCGGATCGTGGCTTTATCATTGGCCGGGAATACATCGATGATACGGTCAATGGTTTTTGGCGCGGTGTTGGTATGTAGTGTGCCCATCACCAGGTGGCCGGTTTCTGCAGCCGTCAAGGCCAGCTGAATGGTTTCCAGATCGCGCATCTCACCCACCAGAATAATATCCGGGTCTTCCCGCAGCACACTTTTCAGTGCCCGTGCGAAAGACTTGGTGCTGGCGCCGACTTCCCGCTGGTTGATCAGTGATTGTTTGGATTGGTGTACAAATTCCACCGGGTCCTCAATGGTGATGATATGGCGTGCCTGATTTTCATTAATATGGTTGATGATGGCTGCCAGCGTTGTGGATTTACCGCTACCCGTTGGCCCGGTTACCAGAATCAGCCCTTTATGCAGTTTGGTCAGGTCTTTAAACAGGGGTGGGGCATTTAAGTCTTCAAGGCTCAGAATTTCTGTCGGAATGGCTCGGAATACGGCGGACGGGCCGTTGAGCGTGTTGAAGGCATTGACCCGGAAACGCATCTGATCACCGAAGGCAATGGAGAAGTCGATCTCATATTCCCGCTCGAATTCGCTGCGCTGGTGCTCGGTCATGATAGAGTATAGCATCTGCTTCACATCGTCCGGCTGTAGCACATAGGAATCGTTGGTCGGACGCATGTCGCCATGCACACGTACAATCGGTGGATTACCAGAAGATAAGTGCAGATCCGAAGCATTATGCTGCTTGGTGTAAATCAGCAGGTCAGTAATTTCCATGCTAGCCCCTTAGCAAGTGTAAAAAATACCTACTTATTAGAGACTAAAAAGGTTAATCTTTCCTGAATATCACGGATGTCTGCTGGCAATTCCTGTCCACGGAACCGTGCTTCCAGCAATTGATTGTATAAAGCAGCGGCTTCGCGTTTATCGCCGGCCAGATCATACAGAATCGCCAGATTGTATCGATACACCAGATTTTCTGGTGCCAGGCTGGCTGCACGCTCCATATTACGGATAGCGTTCGGGTAGTCTCCCATTTTCTTATAAACGAGCGCAATTTGCGCCGGAATCGGGCTAAAGTCAGGGTTAGCGGACTGTAGTCGCTTCATTTGCGTAATCGCTTGTTCTGGTGCTTCTTCGCCAACCAGCACCAGGAAGTTATTGAGCGCTTCGCGATTATATGGGTCTATCTTGAGCAGCTTGCCATAGAGTGGCCGTGCTTCATCCAGCAGCCCAACACGATGATAGGTGGTCGCCAACCCAAACAGCCCCATTGCATTATTGGGATCATTGGACAACACATCACGATAAATGCGGATAGCTTCTTCCGGGTTGCCGCCTACCAGTGCGACATAGGCTTTCTCCAATTCGTAATCGACATCAATCGTGCGCTTTTTGAGCTTCATATTCATGCCGAGTGAGTCATGAGAAGTGACTTCCTCTTCCGGCAGGGCAATGGATGGATCGGTGCGCTCAATGCCGACATCACGCTCGGCGCGCTGCTTTTTGATACCGGTAATGTCTTCTGGCAACCCTTCCAGAATATCACGCGTCTCAGAAGACATTTGCGGGGTTGGTGTAGGATCGGGCGTCATGGCAATTTCAATCGGAGCAGGCGTTTGCTCAGGCGATACATCCCCGTCACCGCTGCCGGCACTCACGCGTAACACTTCAATGTCGTCGCTGAATGGCTGTGGGCCTTCTGACGGCAATTGCGCGGCTGGCTCGTGAGCAGATAGCTCAACGCCGGAACTGGCCTCTTGATGCGCTTTGTCCATATCGGCAATCACTTCGTCTGCCGCTTCACGCGCTAGCTGTTCCTGAATGCGTAACGGCTCTGATCGTGCTTCATCAACGGATTGCTGGAAAACTTCTGCAGCATCTGCGCCGACATAGAGGTCACGTGAGCGCATAG
The DNA here is from genome assembly GCA_030430795.1 of Alphaproteobacteria bacterium. GTDB lineage: Bacteria > Pseudomonadota > Alphaproteobacteria > Rickettsiales > UBA998 > JAUIJX01. Next base: position 3,660 of record JAUIJX010000133.1, read on the forward strand.
CGAAAGCATCTTCTTGCGGGAAGGTGAGGGCGGATGGATTGGGTTTGGCGCTGCTATGGGTTGTCTCTGGAGCAGGCAGGGCGCTAAGCGGAGGGGCTGTCAATGGTTCCGCCATATCGGTATGAGAAGATGGCATATCCATCGCGTGTAGTTTTTCCACGCGCGGTGGTGGTGCTTTTGGCACAGTCATAAATTCCACGGCAGCCGGATTGTGCACGTGCCCCACGCTTGGGACGTCAGACGGTGCAGGAATATACAGCTGTGGTGGAGGGGCAAGTGCGACGGCCTTTGGCTCAGGTGCCGGGGTAGGAACGGTTTTAGGTGGTGGTGTATACGTCGGAGTGGCAGGCGCCCTGCGTGCTACCGGCGTGTACACGGGTTCACTGCGTTGGCGGTGTAATTGCTGATAGGTAGGAGAATAACTGGGGGTACGGCGAACCTGACTACGGCTGGTTGGTTTGGGAACAATCAGTTTCTTGGGCGCGGTCGGCACCATTTGGGGAACGCGTGGCGGTGTAAAAGCGGTTTTGGCAGGAGCAGTGGGCGCTGGGCCGACATTCTCGCCGTCGAGCATCTTCTCAATACGCTGTTTAATATATTCTTTGCGGTTTTCGCGGGCAGCCTCCAGGGCGATTGGCCTGCCTTCACTGTCCCGAACCGCAGTGGCATGTGCAGGGGGGTGGTTTAGTGACATGAAAACTATGAATAAAATGGCTAGCTGTAGGGGCTTTTTTAGAAAAAGGCACAGAGATTGCATTGCCTTCAGGGATATGGATTGCTTATACAATACCGACATCTTGCCTGAAGGATCACGATCGATATGCGCTACTGCCGCCATATCCAGTATCTCTCTACCATTCTTCCACGTTTCTGGAGGGAATATTCTAGGCGAAGCCACCAACCCCTTAGCCCTCACTAATGCACAAGATATAGCGAATGTCAAAATATAGTTCAACAGGATATAGTAAGTTTATGGCTGCGCTGGTGCTGGCGATGACACTGCTGTTTACTGCGACGGAAACACAG
>JAUIJX010000134.1 GCA_030430795.1 Alphaproteobacteria bacterium
TTGCGCGCATAGGTCACCGCATCCGTGCCGTAGCAATGCATCAAAAGGCGGTACAGCACATCATACACCACCACCGAGCGCGCATTGCCGATATGCGGACGGTTATAGACCGTCGGCCCGCACACATACATTTTCACATGTTCCGGGTTCATCGGCTCGAACGCCTCTTTGCGGCGTGCCATGCTGTTATAGAGTTGTATCGATGTCGTCATACTTTCTCTCGTTGTTGTAATGCGAGCGGCACGACCACTACCAGCAGCAGCGCCCCCACGCAACCCATCACATCCAGACGCAGGCCACCGACCGTCGATAGCCCCGTCACCACCCCGACCAGTTGCAGGCACAGCAGCACTTCGGCAATCGCCAGCAGCACAATCGGCACACAGCGCACGAACCGCTGAGTGGCAATCAATGCCGCCGCCAGCAACGGCAGCGCGTCATACGCAAACATATACGGGAATATCATCACTGCAAACGCCGCGGTGGCAAGTGTATTCTGCTCCCGGTCACCGCGTCGCAGCAACCGCACATACCACACCAGCAATGCAGCGCTGCATAGCACCTGCAACAGCATCGGCCACGGCGTTGCCCACGCCATCTGCCGTGCCAGCGCATAGGGTGAGACCATCATCGCCAGAAACGGCCCTGTCCAGTGTTGCAGCACATCCATCTGCTGACCGGCAGTGATGGTGAGATACTCCGCCCAGGCCTGCCAACCGAACCACAGGCCGCTAATCATAACCCACCCGGCGATGCATAGCGCCACCTTCGCAATCAACGCCCAGCGCCCTTCCATCATAAACAGAATCGGAATCAGCAACCCTAAATGCGGCTTGATAGTCAGTACACATAGACACAATGCTGTGCGCCATGGATGAGCCTCGCGCCAGTGAAGCGCCGCCAGCAATAGCGCTGCCGTCAGAAACCCGTTATGCCCGGCCCATAAACTCATCACTGCCGGTGCGGAAAACAGCAGCACCAGCGTCACCGCATTCGACGGCGCATACAGCCGAAGTGCCGCCACAAACAGCAGCGCCGTCACCGTCATATACAGCAGAAACGCAGTCGCGTAATCGGTCAGACAGGCGGGCCAGATCAGCGTCAGCCAGCTCGGCGGATACGACCAGCTATGCGGTGGATACCAGCCGTCATAGAGCTGCTCCATCCATAATTGATATGCCTTCGGTTGATACAACTCCTCGACCGCCGCCCCGTCCAGCACCGCGCAGGCACCGGCATAAAGATTGGCGAAATCACGTCCGAATAAATAGCCGTCCGCATCGCGAAATGTCGCCAGATCACCGGCGGGATAATAGAGATAGGCCAGCATACCTACCAGCAGCAACGCGCAACATACACCGATCCGCAACGCCATGCCCGGCCAGCGTTTCCCATCCGTCGCACTATCAGAAAACATGGCCTAGGCCGCTTCTCCAAGCAATCGCTTACGCGCCTTCTCACGGCCAAGCAGGGTAAAGACCTTCGGCAACTCCGGCCCGTCGGTACGCGCCGTCAGCGCCAGACGCAGCGGCATGAACAACTCCTTGCCCTTCCGCCCGGTTTTGTCCTTCACCGCGTTGGTAAATTCCTGCCAGCTCTGCTCGTTCCATTCGCCTTCCGGCAGACATTCGGCGGCAATGCGGCCATATTCCGCATCCTCGATCACCGGCGTGATCGGTTGATGCACCAGCTCCCACCAGTCTTTCACTTCCGCCAGCGAATGCAGATTTGCGCGCACCTGCTGCCAGAAATCTTCGTCGATCTCGATCTCCAGCTTATCTTTCACTTCCGACAACGGCAGGTCATGCAGCAATTTGGTATTCAGCCGCAGCAATTCTTCCTCATCGTAATTCGCTGCCGCGCGCCCCATCTTGCCAAAGTCGAACGCCTCGGCCAGCGATGCCATATCCTCCGCCAGTTCAATCGCATCCGACGTCCCCATCTTGGCCAGCAGACTGTTGACCGCCAGCGGGAACACGGCCTTCTCGCGCAGGCTGCGAATATCGCCGCCGCCACTACGTTTGGAAAGCTTGCCTTCCTTCATCACCAGCAGCGCCATATGCGCGAATTGCGGTATGTTATATCCAAGCGCCTCGAAAATCTGCACCTGCACCGCCGAGTTGCTGACGTGGTCTTCGCCGCGAATCACATGCGTGATGCCGGTATCGTGATCGTCCACCACCGTCGAGAAGGTAAAGAGCGGCACCCCGTCAGCGCGGATCAGCACCGGGTCGGACGCAAACTGCCCGCCGAATTTCACCTCGCCGCGAATCAGATCCTGCCACACCACATCCTCGTCATTCAGCAGGAAGCGGTAATGCGGCGTGCGGCCTTCCGCTTCAAACGCCGCCTTTTCTGCGTCGGTCAGTTTGAGCGCCGCGCGATCATAAACCGGTGGCTTCCCACGGCTGACCTGCAGCTTGCGGCGCACTTCCAGCTCATCCGCCGTCTCGTAACACGGATAAAGCCGTCCATTAGCAATCAGCTCTTGCTTGGCTTCCTCATACCGCGCAAAACGGTCGGACTGACGCATGGTCTCGTCCCATGTCAGGCCGAGCCATTGCAAATCTTCCTTGATGGCATCCTCGAACCGCGCCTCGGAGCGTTCCTTGTCGGTATCGTCGATCCGCAGCAAAAACGTCCCGCCGGTCTTATGCGCATACAGCCAGTTAATCAGCGCCGTGCGCACATTACCGACATGCAGAAACCCGGTCGGGGATGGGGCAAAACGAACCTTGATGGCATCACTCATAATATAACGTAAACCTGTTGGTGAGAGGGAAGCGCCGATCCCGGCCAAAGGCCATTGTCGTCAGCTTCACTCCCGGCGGCGCCTGCCGCCGTTTATATTCCGAAACATACAGCAACCGCGCCACATGTTCGACCACCTCGCGTTCATATCCCGCACGCACCATATCGTCAACGCTTAAACGCCCTTCCACCAGCGATTTCAGAATCGCATCAAGCACGTCATACGGCGGCAGCGAATCCTCATCCACCTGCCCTTCGCGCAGCTCCGCCGACGGTGGCCGTGTGATGGTGCGCTCTGGAATCACCACACCGGAAGGCCCAAGCGCCCCCTGCGGCAGCACCTCGTTACGCCAGCGCGACACCGCGAACACCTCGGTCTTATACAAATCCTTCAACACCGAAAACGCGCCGCACATATCGCCATACAGCGTCGCATAGCCCACCGCCATTTCCGATTTATTGCCGGTGGTGATTAGCAGTTTGCCGGAGGAATTACTGATCGCCATCAGCGTCAACCCGCGCAGGCGCGACTGAATATTCTCCTTCGCCAGTGCACAGGGCACACCCTCGACCGGCGCCAATATCTCATCCGCCGCCGCCATACCCGGATCAATCGGCAGCACGTGATACTCCACCCCCAGCGCTTCCACCAGTTCCGCTGCATCTTCCAGACTCATCTCAGAGGTATAAGGTGACGGCAGCATCACCGCATGCACCCGCTCCGCCCCCAGCGCATCGACCGCCACCACTGCCGTCAACGCCGAATCAATCCCGCCGGACAAGCCCAGCACCACGCCGGGAAACCCGTTCTTTTCCACATAGTCACGCAGCCCGGTCATCATCGCGAGGTAGAGCGAATCCTGCAGGCCGATGATCGGACGCGGCACCTCCTGCGGCACCGTCACCGCCTCCCCATCCAACGTACACAGAATCGTTTCCTCAGCAAAAAACGCCATACGCGCCGCCACCTCACCCGCGGCATTCACCACCAGCGAGCCGCCGTCAAACACCAGCTCATCCTGTCCACCGACCTGATTCAGATAAAACAGCGGCACACCCGCTTCTTTCGCAATCCGTCCGGCCAGTGCTTCGCGGCGCTCCTGCTTTTCCGCCTCGAACGGTGAGGCATTAATCGAAATCAGCACATCCGGCTGCTGCGCAATCAAATGCGGCGCCACCCGCTCACCCCACATATCCTCGCACACGAACACGCCGAGCCTGCGTCCGCGCCATTCCATCACCTCCGGCAATGGCCCGCGCTCAAACACACGCTTCTCATCGAACACCCCGTAATTCGGCAAATGATGCTTGTGCTGCACCTGCGCTATCTTGCCGTCATCCAACAGATAGACGGAATTATAAAGCGTGTTGGTGTAGCGGTCTTTCGGGCGCAGCGCTTTGGCCTGATCCGCCTCACTCATCAGCGAGATATGCCCGACCAGAATCGCCGGGCCGCCGCCCGCCGTCACCTGCGCCAGCGCCTCAATCGCCGCCATGCTCTTTTCCTGAAAATACGGGGTATAGATCAGATCTTCCGGTGAATAGCCGATCACCGCCAGCTCGGGAAACACCACCAGCTCCGCACCTTCCGCCGCCGCGCTGTCATAGGCCGCGCGGATACGCTCCACGTTGCCGGCAATATCGCCGACCGTCAGATTCAACTGGGATAAGGCTACGGTGCATGGAGAAATCATGCCTCTTTACTACGTGATCTAACCCGTAATGACTAGGATGTTTTTAGTAAAGCGTCATAATACTGTAACAATAATGCTTTACACTGTTACCTGTGGAAATTTAAAGAAAGACACCAGTCATGCCTAAGGATATCAGTGACAATAACGCCACCGGAACAAAATGGGCTGCAGCGATTGCAGGTGGGGCCGCAGGAGCAAGCACAGCCTACACCGCA
>JAUIJX010000135.1 GCA_030430795.1 Alphaproteobacteria bacterium
GCAGATGATACGGTTGTATAACATCCATATGGCTTGCTCTCTTTGTCTGACCCTTCTTATATGGCAGATACAGAATCTGCTGACGGAGTCGGTTTTTTTTCAGGATGGCAGAGAATCATAAAGAATTGGTTAACGGGCTTTCCCGTTAGCGTTTTTGTGCTCTGCAATATCGGTCGGAAATTAGAAGCGAACGCTGACGCCGCTGCTCAGACGATGGTTATCGTATTCGTAGTTCTGCAAGGTGGAATTCACATCACGGAACGTATAACCGAGCGTCGCCGTAATCTGGTCATTGAACGTCTTACCGACCATCGCACTGAATGCAAATTCATCGTCTTCACGCGTCGTGCTGGCGGACACAAACGGGTCAGGCCCGTCGTAATTGGTATTACGGTAGCTGGTCTCCAGACGGGTGAAAATATCGTCACCCCACAGGCGTGTATACCCGACCGTACCTTTGTATTGCATATTGTCGTAGAAAGTACGCTTGGTATCTTCGTGACGAATAATCGCTGACACATCCACCAGATCATACTGCGTGATCGCATAGCTCACCCCGACCTTCGCCTGCTCGGCATGGCCGGTGCGGTCATCGAACGTCGTCACCGTCGGAGAGTCGATATAGTCACGATATTCCCACGAGAATTTACCGGTCAGTTTTACCCGCTCATTCAGCGCATGCATCGCCTCCGCCGACCCGGTATACAGGCGCAGATAGCTGTGCTGATCCAGCACAATATGGGTATATTCCCCAGCCAGATCGAGTGACGTATTGATCTCATCAAACACAAAGCTCGGCCCGGTTTTGATATTCACCAGCTGCAGGTTCAGATTGTCCAGATGCTCCTGCTCGCTCTGATACATCGACAGGCCGGACTTCCACGCAAAATGCACGCCGTCCGCCAGCGGCTCCAGCATGCGGTAGCGGTGATTCAGCCCCGCCAGTGCATAGATTTGAAAATCATCGGTCGCCTGATCGCCGGATGACAGCACGAAAGTGGTATCCTGAACCGTCACCTGCCCGTTACCGGAAGCGGAGTTACCGTTGGTGTCGAAATGCAGCCCTGTGCCAACCGTACCGGAGAAATAATGCGTCTGCGACGCCTGCTCAATCTGCTTGAGCACCTGCTCGACGTTATTGCGCACAGTATCCGGAATCTTACGATCCAGCACTTCGCGCAGCAGAGACTTCGCTTTATCGAACTCACCCAGTTTGGAATAGGTCACCCCGAGATCCAGCTTCACCCGATCCAGTGACGGATCCATCTGCAGCATCTGCTCAAACGCATCGGCCGCTTTTTCGTATTCCCCGAGTTTCGTCGCCATCTGGCCGTATTGGAAATAGAGGTCGAGCTGCTTCGGTTGCTGCTGCATCTGAGCTTCCAATCGTTGCAGATTATCATCGCTCGGCAGCGCATCCCCGATCACAGATTCCGCATGCACCGCACCTGTCCCCATCCAGAGCGCCAAAAATGTTGTGGTAATCAGTTTTCTTGTCATAAGCCTTGCTGCAACATTCCCATATCTATAGTTTGACCATACGACATAAGATTTAAAAAACGATGAAAGGCATTTGCCTAAAATTTAAGCTAAATTTAACCATAGTGATGCCATGTTGAAACGCCTGCTCTCCCTTTCCATACCTCTCAGCATTCTGGGGCTTGCTGTTGCCCTCAACATCGCCAACCCGCCGCTCCTGCAAAGCCTGCGCCTCAACGTGTTTGATACGCTACTGATCGCCCACCCGCGTCCTTACGAAGATATGCCGGTGAAAATCGTCGATATTGACGACGAAAGCCTGAAACGGCTGGGACAATGGCCCTGGCCACGCGTCAAAGTCGCGGAAATGATCGATCGCCTGACCGCTGCCGGTGCTGGCGCCATCGCGCTCGATATCGTGTTCGCCGAGCCAGATCGCACCTCACCCAGCCAAATCATCCCGGTGTGGAAAGAGCAGAATATTCTGGGAGATACAGCGCTGGATTCCCTCCCCGACCACGACGCCATCTTCGCCGAATCGCTGGCCAATGCCAACGCCGTCACCGGCTTTGTGCTCAATGAGCAACTCACCCAGAAAAAACCGGCACTGAAAGCCGGGTACGCCATCGCCGGAGACGACCCGTCTCCCTATCTGGAACGCTTTACCGGCTCCGTCATCAGCCTGCCGGAACTGGAAGCCGCCGCCACCGGCAACGGCGCACTGAACTCAATACCGGAGCGTGACGGCGTCATCCGCCGCATACCCATGCTGTTCGGGCTGGGCGGCAAGCTCTACCCCACCCTCTCCGCCGAAGCGCTGCGCATCGCACAGGGCGCCTCCACCTACGTGGTCAAGGCCACCGGCGCCAGCGGCGAAGCCAGTTATGGCAGTGATGCCGGGCTGGTCGGCATCAAAATCGGCCAGTTTGAAGTCCCTACCGATGCCAGTGGTAAATTCTGGGTGCATTACACCGACTACACCCCCAAACGCTACATCCCGGCATGGCGCGTCTTTAAGGATAATTTCGATCCCGCCACCGTCGATGGGCAGATCATTCTGGTCGGCACCAGCGCCGCCGGATTGAAGGACTTGCGGGCCACCCCGCTCAACAGCGCCGCCAGCGGCGTCGAAGTCCACGCACAGGCCATCGAGCAGGTATTGCTGCAGCATTTCATCACTCGCCCGGACTGGATGCACGGCGCCGAATTACTCTCCATGATCGCCGTCGGGTTGATCCTGATCGCGTTGATCGCCTACCTGCCATTCATCTGGAGTGCCGCCTTCGCTGTCGCCGCCCTCGGGGGCGCAGCCTGGTTCTCCTGGTGGAGCTTCACCGCCAACAACATGCTGGTCGATCCGGTCACCCCGTCCATCGCCGTGCTGTTCGTCTACCTCACCGAATCGCTGCGCCACTTCATCACCACCGAGCGTGAAAAGCAGCAGGTGCGTGACGCCTTCTCGCACTACATGTCCCCGGCGCTGGTCGAACGGCTGGCCGAGCATCCCGAAGCACTGAAGCTCGGTGGCGAGATGCGCGAAATGACCATCCTCTTCTGCGATATCCGTGGCTTCACCACCATCTCCGAACAATTCGACGCCGAGGGCCTGACCCGCTTCATCAACCGTTTCCTGACACCGATGACCGATGAGATTCTCGCCCGCGAGGGCACCATCGACAAATATATGGGCGACTGCATCATGGCCTTCTGGAACGCCCCGCTCGATGACGACAAACACGCCGAACATGGCTGCCTGTCGGCACTCGGCATGCAGCGCACCCTGCTCGATCTCAATGCCGCCCTCAAACAGGAAGCAGAGGAAAAGAACACCAGATACATCCCGGTCAATATCGGCATCGGCCTCAATACCGGGGAATGCTGCGTCGGTAATATGGGCTCCGACCAGCGCTTCGATTACTCGGTGCTGGGCGATGACGTCAACCTCGCCTCCCGCCTCGAAGGGCAGAGCAAAACCTACGGCGTCACCACCGTCATCGGCGACAACACAGCGAAGCAACTGGAAGGCATGGCGGTGCTGGAACTCGACCTCATCATGGTGAAGGGGAAAACCTCCGCCGTGCGCATCCACACCCTGCTCGGCGATAAGGAGTTGGCGGAAAGCGATGCGTTCACGAAGCTGAAGAAAGCGCACGATGCCATGCTGAAAGCCTACCGCGCGCAGGAATGGGACGCGGCGGAGAAAGCCGGGAAGACCTGCCGCAAACATCTGGGAGAACTGGAGATCAGTGGCCTCTATGACCTTTATGACGAGCGTATCGCCGCCTATAAGCAAACCCCGCCACCAGCGGACTGGGACGGGGTATTTGTTGCATTAACGAAGTAAGATGGTGGCCGCTATTGGGCGCCGTGGAACACCCCGCCGACATGCTTATTACTACCATCCGTCGTTGTGAACGAGCCACCAATCTCTTCGGCATTTGGCCCGAAAAGCGCACCATTGATCGTACTCGATGAAACGGGACCGCCAAGAATCGTCCCTGTCAGGTTCGTTCCCGAGAAAGTAGCTGGCGACGGGTTAATGGATAGTGCCGCACCGATATTGATTACATCACCACCGCCAAAGTCCATGGAAAGCGAATCCAGTGTTTGCGCTCCCAAATCCACAGATGCTGATAAATCACCAACGATGTTCCCTAGGTCACCGTTATCATAGGCATTCGCGTAAGCCTTACCCGTGTAGTTCGCTGTACCGGTCATGCCGCTGATATCCTGCGTAATTTCCCCGGCAATGTACGGCACCTGGCTTGCTACAACAGCTTCGGTCATGTTATCCATATTGCTACTCCACACACCCCAGTGGGTATATTCACAATTGGTGCATTGATCGACATTGGCCAGCGCACCGGAAGCCACAACTCCCGCATTCGAAGCAAACCCTCCACTACTACTACCGGAACTAAGCCCAATGTTAATACCGCCATCTTCTTGCTGCGCGGCGTAGTAGTTATTGGACAGTGATGCACTGTAATCACCGGTAGCATTACCAAACCGGTTGGTCATGATGACGTTGTTTCCACTAACATCTACATAGTCCAGCGTCACGCCAACCGTACCGGCACTGACATTGTGATCAACTGACACATTGCCTTCTGCCGCTCCGGTCGAAATCAACTTAGGAACAGCAGCACCATCATGCTTCAT
>JAUIJX010000136.1 GCA_030430795.1 Alphaproteobacteria bacterium
CTGGTGAGTCTGGCAGCGACGATCAAAGGGATTGTCGGCACAGGCGTGAAGGTGACGTATGCGGCGGACTGGTCGGAGTATCATCACAGCGATGGCGGGTGGTATAACCTCGATCCACTCTGGGCGTCGCCCCATATCGATGTGGTGGGGATCGATGCGTATTTCCCGCTGACCGATGCGCCGCAGAACGAGCTGCATTACGACATACAGCAGGTGATTGACGGGTGGACGTCAGGCGAGGGGTATGACTTTGTCTATACCGATGAGGCGCGCACGACCACGGCGGCGATTGAAGATAAATACGCGTGGAAGAATATTGCGTGGTTTTGGAATAACAGCCATGTGAACCCGGACGGGGCGACGACGGCATGGGTGCCACAGGCGAAGAAAATCTGGTTTACCGAGTTCGGGTTTCCGAGCGTGGACGGGGCGACCAATCAGCCGAATGTGTTTTACGACCCAAGCAGCAGCGAGAGTTATTTCCCGCGCTTCTCACGCGGGCTGGTGGATTTCCGGGCGCAGCGTACCGGGATTGTCGGGACGCTGGCGGCGTGGGAAGGCTCGTCGATGGTGGAGAATCTGTTTCTGTGGACGTGGGATGCGCGGCCGTTTCCGTATTTTCCCGATTTGCTATCGGTGTGGAATGACGGTGGGGTGTGGATCACCGGGCATTGGGTGACGGGGAAATTCGGGCTATCGTCACTGGCGGCGATTGTACGCGATCTGTGTGGGCGCGTGGGGCTGGATGCGAATCATATCGACGTGTCGCGCCTGACCGACCGGGTGCAGGGCTATGTGGTGACGCAGCGCAGCAGTGTGCGGTTGCTGATCGAGGAATTGATGAACGGGTTTTTCTTCGATGCGGTGGAATCCGGGCAGGTGCTGAAATTCGTGCCGCGTGGGGGAGACTCGGTGGTGACAATTCAGGCGAGTGATCTGGTACGTGACGGCGAGGAAGATGTGCCACTGCGGATCACACGGCAGCAGGAGTTGGAATTGCCGCGCGAGGTGAGCGTGATTTATCTGAACCGGAGCAATCAGTATCAGGTGGGGACGCAAAGTGCGGCGCGCTCAGTCGGCAATAGCAGCGACCGGCAGTTGATGAATCTGCCAATCGTGTTTGCGGATCAGGAAGCGTATCACGTGGCGGATGTGACGCTCTATCTGGCGTGGCTGCAGCGGACGAGTTATCGCTTTATGCTGGATGACGCGCATGCCGGGCTGGAACCAACGGATGTGGTGACGATTGCTGACGGGGCGATCAGCCATGACGTGCGGATTGTGCGCAGCCTGCGCGACCGTGGGCGCATGGTGGTGGAAGGCGTGGCGGAAGATGTCGCGGTGTATACTGCCGGAGGATCGGCAGGCGACATTCCGGGTGTGAGTGTGCCGGTGGCGCTGATCGGCCAGACGGCGTTTGCGGCGCTCGATCTGCCCGCGTTCCCGGCGGACGGCACAGAGCAAAGCTATGTGCGGTTCGCGATGGCCGGGCTGGATGCCGGGTGGCGCGGTGCGGTGCTGTACCGCTCGGACGATGGCGGGGCGAATTACGGCAAGATCGGTGATAGTGAAGCCTCGGCGGTGATGGGGGCGACGGCGGAAGCGCTGACGGATTTTGACGGTGGCGATGTGTTCGACGAAGCGACGACGCTGGAGGTGATTATTCAGGGCATCGGGGAGCTGGCATCGGTCAGTGAACTGGCGGTGCTGAACGGTGCGAATGCGGCATTAGTCGGTGATGAGGTGATTCAATTCCGTGAGGCGGTGCAGGTGTCGTCGGGTGTTTATCAACTGAGTGGATTACTGCGCGGCAGGCTCGGGACCGAATGGGCGATGAGCGGCCATGTGGCGGGCGAAGTGTTCGTGCTGCTGGACGGGGCGTTGCTGAAAGAGCCGGTGCAGGATCATCTGATCGGGCTGGCGCGGGAGTATAAACCGGTGACGGTCGGGGCGACACTGGGTAGCACGACGGCGACGAGTTTTGCCTATAGCGGGCGGGCGTATCTGCCGTATGCGCCGGTGCATGTCAGTGGAGCGCGTGACAGCAGCGGGAATCTGAGCATCGACTGGGTGCGGCGGAGCCGTGGTGGCGGTGCATGGCGCGATGGGGTGGATGTGTCGCTGGCGGAAGCGAGTGAAGCATATGAGATCGAGGTGCTGGACGGCAGCAACGTGGTGCGCACGATCAGTGCTTCCATCGGCAGTGCCTCCTATAGCGCCGCAGAGCAGACCAGCGATTTCGGCAGTGCGCAGGCGTCAGTGGATGTGAGGATCTATCAACTGTCCGAGAAAGTCGGGCGTGGTTATGCGGCGGAGGCAAGCGTGTAACTATTTGCCATTATTCTGCGAAATCCTGTAGTGACATGAGGAGGAAGAAATGATGAATCAATCGTGGATTTTAGTGGTCGCTACCGTGGTGATCATTATATTAGGGGCAGGGTATGTACGCGCTATGGACAAAGAAAAAGCAACGACCGCATTGACGGAAACACCGCCAGAGCCTTATCAGGAGGCGACATTCGCCGCCGGATGCTTCTGGTGCGTGGAATCGGAATTTCAGGCCATCGAGGGCGTGAAAGAGGTGATCTCCGGCTATACCGGCGGGCATGTGGAAAACCCAAGCTATCAACAGGTTACGGGCAAGAAAACCGGCCATGCGGAAGCAGTGCGGGTGGTGTATGACCCAAATATGGTGGGTTATGAGCGATTGCTGGAAGCGTTCTGGCTGATCCACGATCCGACACAAGCCGACGGGCAGGGGGTGGATCTGGGCCCGCAATACCGCTCAGCGATTTTCTATCATAGTGAGGCACAGAAAGAGGCGGCAGAAGCTTCCAAAATGACGGCACAGACGAAGTTTAAGGACAGTATTGTGACCGAAATTACCCCGGCCAGCAGTTTTTATGTCGCGGAAGGCTATCACCAAAATTACTATGAAAATAAAGGGATTGTCTATCAAAGCGTGTTCGATCTGGAGGGGAAGTCGACGACCATGCGGAAGCGTAAGTGGTGGCAACTATTTTAATGCCCCTGCTCGGGACTACTGTCCCTGCGCAATAGGCAGGGCTCAAGGCTGGCGCGAACGTACTGTTCGCGCTTCTTGTTTCTTGCGCAGGGCTTCCGGTTCCCGAAAATCTGCGTTATTCAACGAAAAGTCACCAAACTGTCATCGAACTGACATAATCTTTCGCTAGTATGTTATCCGTGGGAAAATAAAAAGCACGGATACAAAAAGGAGAGAATTATGTCTAAAGGATCACGTTTTGTTACAGGGGCTGCCGGCGTTGGCGCGATTGGTCTGCTGGCTTCTATGGGAATTGATATCGATGCGTTTGCCGATATGGTGGTGGATGGTGACCGAGTAAACGATCTGGCGCAAATTGCCGGGCTCGATGGCGCTGACGATCTGTTCGATGGTAAGGTGCATTTGCTGGATGCCATGCCAACGGGTGACGAGGTTGACCCGCGAGTGACGTATCATGCGCTGGAAGGCGGCCAAGTGCTCGCCGTTACCGATGGCGCGACGTTGCCGGACCTTGTGCATGCTACTGGTGACGGTACTCATACACTTAATGGTGTTGTTGTTTCGGGTAATACCGAAGGTCTGGCCGATGCCGTGAAAGGGTATAATGCCTATTTTACGCCGCAGGATGTGACGGCACTGAGCGAAGGCTCCGAACGTACCATTGAAGCACTGAATGATTCATCCCTGTCCGCAGCAGAAAAAGCTACGGCGATTGAAGCATTGAAAGACGCTGCCGTGGATGACGGTGTGACGTTTGGTAACACTGCCTATCAACAGCATATGGCGATTGCCAACCATGTGGTGCCGGCTGCATTGTCTGCCGCAGCTGGTGGTGTCGCTGGTGCCGGGACGGATAGCTGGGCGAGCAAGATGGCGCAGCAGAAGCAGGCGGCGAATATAGCAGCGCAGCTGAGTGGCGGGCGCAACAGTTAATCGATCGGGAAGCATAGCGGAGATTTTATCATGAGTGTGATTGGTGGTATTTTTACCGGAGGTGCCGTAGGCGTGTTGGGTGGGGTTGCCCTGTCTGCACTGACCGGCATGGATGCAACCGATCTGCTGGTGAATGAAGAAACGCTGGGGCACGGCATTGCCGGGCTTGACGCGCTGGCAGACGCCAGTATCGAGACTAAAGGCGTGGAAGTGATTCCTTCGCTGTATTCCCTGATTGCTGAAAAAGGCAGTGAGTCGCTGGCCGATGTGTCCGAGGCGCTGAGTGGTGTGGAAGGCTCGACAGTAGGCGATGTGATCGAAGCGGCGAAAGACAGTAATCTTCTAACGCAGGAGCAAGCCAATGATTTGTTGGCACAGCTTGGTGGTTCGCATTCCAGCGATATGGTGAACCAGTTGATTGCCAGCGGTCAGGTAGCCGGAGTAGAGGCTCCTGCTGCACTGGATTTGAGTAATCATGTGCAGGTCGGTATGGCCAATGGCCAGTATGTGCTGGTGAATCCGGCGGAATTCGAAGTAACCGACGCGATGAAAGAGGCGCTTGCAGATAATCCGGGCAGTAAAGAGATGCTGGCGGCGCTGGAGCGTATGGATACGGTTGGCGCTAATATTGTGGAGCATGCTGGCAGAGCCGGAGAAGAAGGGTTGTCAAT
>JAUIJX010000137.1 GCA_030430795.1 Alphaproteobacteria bacterium
CTAGTGGCGTATCTGCAGGTTCTGGGCACGATGGCTGAGCTGAAAGATTACAATCCGGATGTGACGGAAGGAGGCCAGGAATGATACAGTTAGTTGCTGACCACGCTGGCCTGATCGGGCTGCTATTTTTCTTCGGCCTGTTTCTCGGGATCGCCGTGTGGGCGTATAACCCGATGAACAAGAAACAGCTGGAAAATCACAAATACATTCCATTAACGGAGGATGACGCATGACCTCTGATCATAAGAAAGAAATTGATGCTACGAGTGGTGTTGAAACGACTGGCCATGAGTGGGACGGGATTAAAGAACTGAACAACCCGGCGCCGCGCTGGTGGCTGTGGGTGTTCTATATCTGTGTGATCTGGTCGATTGGTTACTGGGTGGTGTATCCGGCATGGCCGACCCTTTCCGGGGAAGGTGTGCGCGGCGGTACGCCGGGTAATTCTGGCTGGACGCAATACACGCAGCTGAAAGAACAACAGCAGGAAATTATCGATCGCAAAGGGGCGTATCTGGAGCGTTTCCACAATAGCAGTTTCGGGGAGATTATGAATGATCCGGAATTGTATGCATTTGCAATCGCCGGGGGTAAGTCCGCGTTCAAGGATAATTGTGCGACCTGTCACGGTACCGGCGGTGCCGGAGGAAATGGTTATCCGAACCTCAATGACGATGACTGGCTGTGGGGCGGTACGGTGGAGGAAATTCACCAGACCCTGCAATATGGCGTGCGTTCCGGACATGAGAATGAGCACATCAACATGATGCCTGCGTTTGGCGACGGGATGCTGAACGATGAGGAGATTGACCATGTGGCCGAGTATGTGATGGCACTGGCAACGCCGGATGCCGACATGGAGACGGAAGCCGTAATGCATGGTGCGGAAATCTACGAGCAGCAGTGTGTGGCCTGTCATATGGAAGGCGGCAAGGGTGATTCGGAACTGGGAGCGCCTGCGCTGAACGATGCGATCTGGCTCTATGCCGGCAATAAAGAATCCATCGTGCGTCAGGTCAAACAGCCGCGTCATGGTGTGATGCCCTATTGGAAAGGCCGTTTGAGCGATGAAACCATTCGTCAACTGGCCGTCTATGTGCATTCTCTCGGTGGCGGTGAAGCATCCGGCTCTATGCCGATGCCTGCCGATGCCGATCTGGTTGAAGAGATGGAGCCGGAAGCAGACGATGCGGTTAAAGCGGAGGCGGCGACTGAGTAGCCATGTCTTCCACACCCATACAGTTTTTCGCTAAGCAGAAGCGGATCTATCCCAAGCGGGCATGGGGACGCTATCGCAAAGTGAAATGGGGTATCATGTTTCTGGCGTTTGCGGTCTATTATCTGGTGCCGTTCATTCGCTGGGATCGCGGGCCACATGCGCCGGATCAGGCGGTGCTGATCGATATGATCGGGCGGCGGGCGTATTTCTTCTTCGTCGAAATCTGGCCGCAGGAAGTCTACTATCTTACCGGTATTCTGATTCTGGCGGCGGTGGGGCTGTTCTTCGTCACCAGTCTGCTGGGGCGTGTGTGGTGCGGGTATTTCTGTTTCCAGACCATCTGGACGGATTTGTTTATCTGGGTGGAGCGCATTGTTCAGGGTGATCGCAACCAGCGCATGAAGCTGGATAAGTCGCCGCTGTCGTTTGAGAAAATCTGGAAGAAAGCACTGACACACGCGATCTGGATCGTCATCGGCTTGTTTACCGGTGGGGCGTGGGTGCTCTATTTCAACGATGCACCGACGGTGATCGACCAGATTCTGCACTGGGATTTGCCGTGGGCAGTGACCAGTTGGATTCTGGCGCTGACGGGCACGACCTACCTGATGGCTGGGTTCGCGCGCGAGCAGGTCTGCACTTATATGTGTCCGTATTCGCGTTTTCAGTCGGCGATGTTCGATAAGGACTCGCTGGTGATTGCCTATGATGAGGATCGCGGAGAGCCGCGCGGTAAGCACAAAGCCGGCGATACATGGGAAGGGCGTGGCCATTGCATTGACTGTACGTTGTGCGTGCAGGTGTGTCCGATGGGGATCGATATCCGCAACGGCTTGCAGATGGAATGTATTGCCTGTGGGCTGTGCGTGGATGCCTGTAACGAGGTGATGGACAAGGTTGGCCTGCCGAAGGGGCTGGTGCGTTACGACACCACCCATAACAAGGAACAACGTGCTGCCGGGAAACCGGAATATAAGCATTTAGTCCGTCCGCGGTCGCTGTGGTATGTGCTGATCCTGTCGATTGTCGGCGGGATGATGCTCTACGGGCTGGTGACGCGTGCACCGGTGGAACTGCACGTGCTGCATGATCGTAACCCGCTGTTTGTGACGCTCTCTAACGGGGATATTCGCAACGGCTACGACATCAAGATTCTCAACAAGACGCATGACGACAAACGCTACAGTCTGCGTGTGGAGGGGATCGAAAATGTCGAGCTTACAGTGCAGGGTGCGGGCAACCTTCAATCCGATGCGCTGCCGGTGTTCGCCGACAGCGTCGGGCATTTCCGGGTGTTCCTGCATGCACCGAAACAGGTTGAACCGCGTCAGGGAATCGTGTTTACGTTGAAGGATACAGCGACGCAGCTGGAGGAAACCAATGACAGCATCTTCATCAGTGCCCAACCCAAATAACGGTTCCGGGCCGCGCCCGACCGATTGGCGCATCCCGTATTATTTCGTCGCGTTCTTTGTGGTGCTGGCGCTGGTGAATATGGTGTTCGTTTATCTCGCTGTGTCCACATACACTGGTGTGGTGACCAAGCAATCCTACGAGAAGGGGCTGGATTACAACCACACAATTGATGCGTTCGAGCAGCAGCAACATCTGGGCTGGCAGACTAACATCGTACTGGAAGAAAATACGCGTGTGGTGTTGTCGGTGACGGATCGTGATGGCGTGCCGCTGGACGCTGCCGAGGTGAGTGTGCTGATCACCCGTCCGACCCAAGAGGGTTACGATGCCACGGTGGTACTGGAAAAACAGGCGCCGGGTACCTATAGTAAAGAGGTAGACTTCCCCATGCCGGGGCAGTGGGATGTGACCGCGAGTATCGTATGGCAAACACACCAGTATCAACAGCGCAAGCGACTCATCGTGAAGTAAGCGAGCCGGCGACCTGCCAGCAATGTGGTAAGCCCGTCTCCGAAGGCACGGCCTTCTGTTGCAGCGGATGTGAGGCAGCGTATAACGCGATGCAGTCAGCGGAAGCGGATCAGGCAGCCTTCTCGCCGATGGCAGAGACGTTGCCCGATGGCAGCCATGTGCTGACGGTGCAGGTGGACGGTATTCATTGTGCGTCCTGTGTGCAGCGGATTGACTCCAACTTATCAGCGCATGAGAACGTGACCTCGGCGCGGGTGAATTTCACTACCCGCCGTCTGACTTTGCAATGGAGCGGCGATGTGGCGCAGTGCGATGACTGGCTGCGTGAGATTGCGGCGCTTGGGTATGAGCCATCTGCCGTGTATGACAGCGGAGAAGACAGTGAAGACCGGCGTTATCTGAAATGGTTGCTGCGCTGTATTGCGGTGTCCGGGTTTGCGGCCGGGAATATCATGCTGCTGTCGGTGGCGTTGTGGACGACCACCAGCGAAACGATGGGGATTGCCACGCGCGATCTGCTGCACTGGCTGTCGGCTTTGATTGCGTTGCCGTGCATTCTCTATGCCGGGCGGCCGTTTTTCCGTTCGGCCTTCGGGGTTTTGCGGCATGGGCATACCAATATGGATGTGCCGATTTCGCTGGCGGTGCTGCTGGCAGGTGGAATGAGTCTGTCTGAGACCTGGCGGCACGGTGAACATGTCTATTTTGATTCGGCGCTGATGCTGCTGTTCTTCCTGCTGATCGGGCGGTATCTGGATGCGCGGGCGCGTGGGAAGGCGCGCGAGTCGGCGGAAGGGTTGCTGTCGATGATGACCGGGACGGCGACGGTGCTAACCGATGGTCAGCCGGAGCAGGTGGCGATCCGCGATTTGCGGGAAGGCATGCTGGTGCAGGTGGCGCCGGGGCAGCATATCCCGGCGGATGGGGAGGTGGCCTCCGGCACGTCGGAGATCGACAAAAGCCTGATTACCGGAGAGACCTTGCCGGAGCCGGTGAGTGAAGGGGATACAGTCTATGCCGGGACGACCAATCTGAATGCCGCGTTGCAGATACGGCTGACCAAAGCCAGTCAGGACAGTGTGCTGGCGGATATCGTGCGGCTGATGGATACGGCGGCGCAAAGCAAATCACGCTATGTGCGGATTGCCGACAAGGCGGCGCAGCTCTACACCCCGGTGGTGCATACGCTGGGGCTGGCGACATTTCTCGGCTGGTGGCTGATGATGGGTGTTCCGTGGCAGCAGGCGCTGATGTATGCGGTGACGGTGCTGATTATCACCTGCCCGTGTGCGCTGGGGCTGGCGGTGCCGGTGGTGCAGGTGCTGGCAAGTAACGTGCTGATGCTGCGCGGGGTGCTGCTCAAATCCGGCGATGCGCTGGAGCGGTTGTCGCAGATGACGGCGGCAGTGTTCGATAAAACCGGGACACTGACGATTGGCAAACCATCGCTGGTAGATGGCGCCGTGGATGGCACGGTGATGCAACTGGCGGCGTCAAT
>JAUIJX010000138.1 GCA_030430795.1 Alphaproteobacteria bacterium
CATGACCGATGACGAAGTGCAGCGGGTGATTGATGCCGTGCATGCGTTTTATCGGTAACGCCCGCCACTTTACGCATCCGAAATTATCGTTTCCAACCAATTGTTTGCAGACAGACCCGCGCCAGTTAGCTAAGAGTGGTATATGCATCTGAGCCGACAGAATAATTTTGACTTCATCCGGCTGGTCGCCGCGTGGCTGGTACTGGTCAGCCATTGCTATCCGCTCTACGGATTGACCTATGAAGGCTTCGCCGCGCTGACCGGTATGGATACGCTGGGCGGGCTGGCGGTCTCGGTGTTTTTCATCATCAGCGGTTTTCTGATTACCGCCAGCTTCGATCGCAATCCCAATCTGCGGCAGTATATGACCAACCGCCTGCTGCGCATTCTGCCCGGCCTGATTGCGGTGACATTATTCACCGTGCTGATTCTTGGGCCGGTGATGACGACACTTGATCCCGGCACGTATTTCACCCACCCGCAGACCCGGCATTATCTGTGGACGATGACGATCTACAAGGTCGGCGGCGCGCTGCCCGGCGTGTTTGAAGACATCCCCTACAAGCATGCGGTCAATGGCTCGCTGTGGACGCTTGGCATTGAGTTCAGCATGTATCTCGGCGTGGCGGCGCTCGGGATGCTCGGCATGCTGAACCGCCGCTTCCTGCCGTGGGTAGCCGCCGGATTGTTTATTCTGCATCTGCATATCGTCGGCACGCCCTATGCCGGCAAGATCATCTTCTATATGCCATTCGGCTATGTGGTGAAATACGGCGCGGTCTATTTCATGGGCGCCTGCATGTATGTGTATCGCGAGCATATCCCCATTCATTTGGGGCTGTTCGTCTTGTCGGTTGCCCTGTTGATCGGCTTTGCGCGCACCGCCCACGCACCGATCGCGCTGATGCTGTTCATGCCGTATATCGTGCTGTATCTCGCTTACGCCGATCTTCCGTTCGCCCGCAACGTCAGCCGCTACGGCGATTTCTCCTACGGGTTCTACATCTACGCTTTCCCGATGCAGCAGGTCTATATGAGCCTTGTTGGCGACCGTTACGGCTTCATGGGATTACTGATCGGCAGCAGCATCGCCACGCTGGTCTGCGCCGCCGCTTCCTGGCATCTGGTGGAGAAGCCAGCCCTGAAACTCAAAACGCACTCGATGCGCCCGGTCGCGGATGAGGCTGCTTGAGGGGATGCCCGGTTTCTGTTACATCTCGGCCTATGGATAAAACGATCATTCAATTGCAGGAAGCCATCGCCCATCAGAGTGCCGACATCAGCCATCTGAGCGATGAGCTGTATGCGCAGCAGAAAGAGCTGGCAGCACTGCGTCAGCAGATGGATGCGCTGAATGCCAAGCTAAAGACCATGGCGGAGGATCAGGGCGATGCACAGGCACATGGCGACGAACCGCCACCGCCGCATTATTAAGGTTGCGGCAGCGCGTCCGCGTCGTCGATGTGGAAGCTGACCTGCTCCCGCCCCTGCCAGACATCCGTTTTCAACGTTCCCGCCAGATGCACCGGCCTGCCGCGATGGTTCAGCAGACGCTCACCGAGCGGTGTGCCGATGGCCTTAAACGCCATAGCCTTGACGCCGCCTTCCAGAATCAGGCGAATATGCACGTCTTTCAGAATATCGCATTTGACCACCCGCGCATCGGGGATCACCAGCCTCGGCGAGGCGTTGCCCATGCCGTAGGGTGCGGCCTTGGCCATCTCATGCGCCAACGCGGCGGTCAGACCGCTGGCGGCGACACAGGCATCGACCGTGTAGGCGCGGGTGCGCAGATATTCCGCAATATCGCCATCCATGCGCGATTCCATATAGGCATGTAATTCATCGATGCGCTCCGCCGCCACCGAGAAACCCGCTGCCATCGCATGCCCGCCCCCAGCCAGCAACAAGCCTTCCGCACGGGCGGCGGCAATGGTCGCGCCGAGGTCTACCCCCGGCACCGAACGGGCGGAGGCTTTGGCCTCGCCACCATCGATGGAAAGTACGGCAGCCGGACGGTTGAAGCGTTCCTTGAGACGTCCGGCGACAATACCGATCACCCCCTGATGCCAGCCCTCACCCGCCACCATGATGAAGGCGCGGTTATCCTGCCGCTCGGCCTGTTCCATCGCCTTGTCCTGCACCATCAGCTCAATGGCTTTGCGCTCGGCATTATGTTCATCGAGCCGCAGCGCGTATTGCCGTGCCGCCGATTCATCGGTCGCCGACAGCAGACGGATGCCGAGATCGGCCTCGCCGACACGTCCCCCGGCATTGATGCGCGGACCCATCAGAAAGCCCAGATGATACGTGCCCGGTGCTTCTTCCATGCGCGCAACATCGGCCAGCACCCGCATGCCGAGGCGTTTGCGCTGCTGCATCACTTTCAGCCCCTGCGCCACCAGCGCGCGGTTCATCCCTTTGAGCGGCACCACGTCACACACCGTACCCAGTGCCACCAGATCGAGATAGCTGAGCAGGTCGGGCAGGCGTCGCTCCGGCTGTTGTTCACGCAATGCCGTGTTGAGTGCCACCAGCGTCATGAAGGTGACGCCGACCGCCGCCAGGTAGGTACATGGGGAAGATTCGTCGAGCCGGTTGGGGTTGACGACTGCCACCGCTTCGGGCAATTCCGCCGCGCCGATATGGTGGTCGAGTACGATGACATCCATGCCGTCCGCTTTGGCTGCCGACAGGGTATCGAAGGCGACCGCGCCGCAATCGACGGTAACAATGAGCTGGCAGCCTTTGGCCTGCAGGCTGCGGAACGCCTCGATGTTGGGGCCGTAGCCTTCCTTCTGGCGGTCGGGAATATAGACCTCGACCGGGATATTCAACTCGCTGAAATAACCGTGCAACAAGGCGGATGAGGTGGCGCCGTCGACATCGTAATCGCCGAACACGCCGATGGTTTCTCCCGCCTCCACCGCCTGCACCAGCCGGGCAATAGCCTTGTCCATATCCTTTAGCTGCATGGGGTCGGGCATGGAGGTGCGCAGAGAAGGAGAGAGGAAATCTTCCACCGTATCGATGGTGACGCCGCGGCCGATCAGGATGCGCGCCAGAATATCGGACATGCCGAAACGCTGCGCCATCGCCATGGCTGCACGTTCATCGGTGGTACGCCAACGCCAGCGCTGGCCGAGCACGGAGCACTCGACACCCAGCACGGTATCGCTGTGATCGATGGTAATGGCTGCGGGTTGGGACATATCCCAAACCTAGCGGATTCAGCCTTCGTTATCTACCCACGTTTTACGCTTGAAGTTATGCTTGGCACGGATGGTACGCACCGTCCCGGTTTTCGAGCGCATGATGATGGAATGGGTGGATGCCCCGCCCTGCCAGCGTTTCACACCATCCAGCATGGAGCCGTTGGTAACGCCGGTGGCGGCGAACATCACATCGCCTTTCGCCAGTTCGGTCAGGCTATAGATTTTGTTCAGGTCGGAGACGCCCATGCGGGTGGCACGTTCGCGCTGCTCGTCATCCTTGAATAGCAGTTTGCCCTGCATCTGGCCGCCGATGCAGCGCAGCGCCGCCGCAGCCAGCACGCCTTCCGGCGCACCGCCTATACCGACATACATATCGACCCCGGTATCCGGCTCGGAGGTCGCGATCACCCCGGCAACATCACCGTCGGAGATCAGCTGAATGCGCGCACCCGCCTCACGGGTTTTGGCGATCAGCTCTTCATGGCGGTCACGCTCCAGAATCATCACCATCAGGTCGGAGATATCGCACTGCTTGGCTTTCGCCAGATTCTTCAGGTTTTCTTCTATTGAGGCATCGAGGCTGACAACACCGTCCGGCAGGCCGCCGCCCACTGCGATTTTATCCATATAGACATCCGGCGCATGCAGGAAGCCGCCCTTCTCCGCCATTGCCACGACCGCCAGCGAGTTCGGGCCACCAGTGGCACAGATGGTGGTGCCTTCCAGTGGATCGAGGGCGATATCAATAGACGGGCCTTGCCCGGTGCCGACTTTTTCGCCGATATAGAGCATCGGCGCTTTGTCGCGCTCGCCTTCCCCGATCACCACGGTGCCGTTGATGGTCAGGCCGTTGAGGGCGTCGCGCATGGCGTTGACCGCCACCTGATCCGCTTCCTTTTCCTTGCCCTTACCAATCCAGTGAGAGGCCGCCAGAGCCGCCGCTTCGGTCACCCGCACCGCTTCCAGCGCGAAGTTGCGATCCATGGTAAAATTGGTCGGGAACCCGTCTTCCGAGATGGTTGCCTGTGCCGTTGTCATGCTTCTATCCTTATCAATTGTGGGGCTTCGATCACCGTGTCCAGCGCTTCCACCCGTTGCAATGCCTGTTTCATATTCGCTTCTTTCGCCATGTGCGTGGTCAGCACGATATGCACGGGCTCATCTTCCTTCCCGGCATGCTGCGAGACATCCTTCATGGAGACGCCCGCGTCTTTGAGAATATTGGTCACTTCCGCCAATACTCCCGGCTTATCCAGCACATTAAGGCGCAGATAATAACAGTTCTGGCTATCCTGCAAAGAAGAAAATGGCATATCTTTCAGACTGTCAGCCTGCACATTGAGGGTCGGCACGGTGGTGC
>JAUIJX010000139.1 GCA_030430795.1 Alphaproteobacteria bacterium
GAATGCGGATGTCGCACCAGCGGCATTTACCGCGACTCATCAGCCATGAGAAAAACGGGAAATTGTCGCGCACGGTGAGGTACATGCGGCGCTCGCATTCGCAATATGGCGGGTCGTTGGCGATTTTCAGACCGCGCGGCAAACGGTAGACAATGGAGGTGGCGTAGTTGCCGATGGACAGGCCCAGCACCGTCATCAGAATGATGCCGATGAGGTTATGCGCCAGTTCGGGAGACACGGTCGCTTAGTTCTCTACCTTGGAAAGCGGGTTCATCAGCTTGTCGAGGTAGCGCCCCTGGAATAATGAGATGCCGAGCGCCTGCCCGTAATCCACTGCCTTGCGGTTATCGCAGCGGGTGAGGATGACGCGGTTGGGGCCGCAGGTTTTGATGACTTCGGCAATGCGACGGTTATGCGCCGTTTTCAGGTCGTCCGGCATGTCGGCATTCCATTGCAGCTTCATCAGATCGAAGCCCAGTCTTTCACGATCCACCTGCACGAAGCTCATGTCGGTGAGGCCGTCGAGACAGACGCGGTAGCCAAGCTTCTGGACGTTGCTACGCGCCATCGCAAAGGCACGCATGTCCTCAAATACGTCGGAGATTTGAATCTCAATCACGATGGAGACTTTGACCGACGGTTTGATAAATTCGTCGAACTGCAGGAACTCATCCGAGAGCAATGTCTTGACGTTCATGTTGACGCTGATCGGCAGCTCCAGATAACGGCTCGGATTGTGCGTGATCATGTTGAGCATGCGCTCATCGAGCAATTCGGTGAGGTATTTAAACAGCCAGCGGTTGCTGAGCAGGTCGGCATCCACATGCATCATCTGGCGCAGGTGGGCGATGTTGATGTAGAGCTCGTCAAACACACGGCGCACCATCATATCCGGAATAGCAGCGCAGACCGGCTGGCGGCGCACCACGGTAGACAGGTTGGCGTTCTGCAGGTCACGCTCGATATTGGCGAGGCTGGAAGCATTGAAGAATTTGATCGGGTTGGAACGGGCAATCTGCTGCGTCACCTGCTTGATGAAGCTCGGCGATGCGGCTTGTTGCTGGCCAGCGGCTGCCGGAGCGACAGGCGCCTGCGTGGCCGGGCGCGGCTTGCGGCCACCCAGCATCTTGCCGCGGGCAATGGCGGCAAACTCATCGTATTTTTCTTCCAGATCGTAGAAATTACAAAAGGCGTCGTTCTCCTCCCCTTCCGGCGTGTAGGCCAGCGGGTCGTCCATGAACAGATAGCGCAGCTGAAAGATGACCTTGTCCAACAATTGACGCGGCGTACCCATGCCCAGCAGGTAGAGCGTGCTGTCCTCACAGACAAACACCGTTACTTCCTCGCTGCGCAGCAGGTCCTGCATCATGTTCAGGGCGATTTTGATTTGGTATTCGTTGCGGTACTGCTCCATCAACAGCGAAAATTCAAACGCTATCGCCTGCCAGCCCGTGAGGTTCTCACGGATCTCGCCCAGCGTTTCTACGAGCTTTGCTTCTGCGCCTTTGGTGACTGTTTGCATGGAGTGCGGAAACCTACAATCTTATCCAATGTCCTATTATAAACCAGTTACGGCATAGTATCCATAAGATGCACAGAATAAAAAGGAAATACAAATAAAATTAAGCTCCGCTGTGACAAATATTAAAGATTTGTCATGAGATTGATTTTACTGAAGGGCTTAGGTTAACGCAGTTTCTTTCTGGCAATGAAGGCTTCCAGCGAACGCGTATCCAACCTGACCTCCGGGTCATCCATGGAATTACGGAACATCACGCCCAGATGCGGATAGTCGGCGCGCGACAGGGAAATCAGCGCGAAGTCAATGAGCAGGTTCATGCTCCAGGTGGCGGCATCCATACTGCCCCGCACTTCCCCAATGGAATGCTTGGCGCGCAGTTTGATTTCGTTGGTTTTGAAGACACCGTTTTCCATGTAGAAGGCACCCTCAACCACCGAGAAGGTGGTCTGGCGCTTCAACAGCGCGTTACGGGTGACGTTGGCAACATCTGCGACGGTGCGCACCGACGGGATGGCCTGCACCATACTGGCCACGTCAAAGCCTTTGATGATGACATTCTGCCCCAGCATAACAAAGTTACCCGCACCGTTTTTCACCCAGTTATACGGGTTGATACCGGAGGTCGAGAACTGCCCGTTCAGGCTCAGCGTCCCTTTGAAGTTGCTGTGCCCCGCCACGGCGCCTACCAGTTGGTCGGCACGGATATTCTGCAGGGCAAAGGTCAGGTTGAGCGCCGGAATGGATGTGACGTCCAGCTTGGTTGAGGCATTGACACTGCCTCCCCAGAGCTTTGCCGTGAAGTCACGGACATTCCAGCGACCGTCGATGCTTTTGACGATCATACGCACATCCTTCATATTGAATTCAGGATGCTGCAACGCACCGAAACCCAGCACCATATCGGTGTTAAACCCTTTGAGGAAATTGAGATCAAAAGTCTTGTCATTCCAGACCGCGCGGCGGTTGTTGCGCGGCACCGGCTTCATACGCAGATTCTCCGCCGTGAACGGCTTGATATTGAGAGACGAGACTTTCATACGACCACTGACCAGCGGCAACTCTTCATCCTGATTGTATTTCACGTCGCCCTTGAAGCTGATGCCCCCCAGCGTGAAATCCACTTTCTGCACTTCCACCTGACGGGGCGACAGGATGATGGTCATGCTGGAATCGTCACCTTTGGTTTTGGACAGAGAATATTTCTGTAGTATCAGGCGCACGCGTGCACGCTCGGTTACCTCATCCAGCCACGGCAACCGACGACGGATATCTTCAAAATTATTTTTGCTGTCACCGGCGACCTCTTCCGGCGTCATCAAATCGGCAATGGGATCAAGTTTCATCCCGTTGACGCGCAGGGTAACATCGACATCGTATTCCCCCTCAGAGTGCAGCGTCATACCACCCGTCGCGTAGAAATCACCCGCCTGCACTTTCAGGTCGGAGATGATGCTATGCGCTTTAGAGAAATACGCGTTGGTCTTGGCGCGGAACGACCCTTTGTGATCGGTGATCAGGTCTTTATCCTCGAAGCCGAAAGAAGCCAGAAACGTCCCCAGCTGTTTACCCAGCAATTCAAGATTGCCATCAAAATGTACCTTGTCATCGAGATCACGCTTGATGATACCGAATACCAGCAGGCTGCTCTCCCCCGGGAAGTAGGTGACCGCCTGATTAATGACCAGCTCTCCGCCATCCAGCGTGGCCATCAGCTTGGCGTTCTGGCCGCTAAAAAAGTCGTTGGTGAATGAGGTAGCCGTCAGGTTGATCGTGCCCTGCACCTTGCGCGGCAGAAAGCGTGAAACAAAACTGTTGAAGGCTTCCTGAGAGACGGATGTTTTGGGATCGAACAGGCCGCTCAGATCCAGCTTGTCGAAATTGAACGATATCGCCATCTGGTCTTTCCCCTGCGTACCGTATTGTATGTCACCCTTCCCGACTGTGCCTGCAGATTTGATGAGGATGTTATCCGCCGACAGCGTCTCTTCCGTTGCCACCACATTGGCCGTCAGCGCCACCGGCATCGGTGCCGCCACATTATTGAAAATGCCGGCTTTGTCCGCCTTATCAAACACCAGACGAAGCCACGGCAGGGTATCCTTCACATCGACTTCCAGCGCACCTTTATAACCCAGACCGCTTTTGTCATGTTGCAGCAGCCCATCCAGCGCTACGTAGCTTTCCCCTTCTTCGATACGAAGATCGGTATTAAACGAATATTGGTGAATGCTCGAGAAACCCTGCGAATTCAGATTACCTACGATGCGAATGATGGTATCAAACGCACCCACCTGCATATCCAGATGCATGTCATGCGAAACATCGTCCCATTCCAGACTTAGCTGCAGATTATCGAACTCATCGATATCCCGGGTCTGCGCATTGCTATAGGAGACGGAGCCGCCGTTGATGATAAAGGATTCCGGCTGCATGAACTGTATGTCAGCGGATTTGACGTTATCAAGGAATGCCCAGCTATGGGTACCATCCACGAAGGTTTCCAGCTCCAGTTCCGGGCGGTTGATGACCACTTTTCCTGGCTTGATATCCCCCATCAGCAGCGACAGCAGATTCATCGTGACTTCGACCGATTCGGTTAACAGGAAGTCGTCGGTGGCCGCTTCTACGTGGTTATCGATTTCCAGCCGATGGAACGTCAGTGACGGCACCGGCAGGACGGTCAACTCCACCTGACGCGCCGAGGCGTCATAGCCCGTCAGGTTCTTGATGCCAGCGTAGAATTTCTGTGCATAGCCGTCTTTGTCGATCAACAGATGGCCAAGACCCCACAGCATCACCACAAACAGGAGAATGCCCGCAACCGTTACCCATGTCGATTTGCGCTTTAACATAGGCGTATTATACCCGATTTACGGCTGACGACAACGTTACCGACCCAAACCATTGCGATTTCTGCACGTTCTTGCCTAGACATGGTGTACATGCACCGCAATGATCGGTTTTTTGCCCAATTCCGTGCGGATGGTCTTGCGCACGGCATTATGGATTTTCTCTTCGGGTTTCTCAGCCTTTTTCTTCTT
>JAUIJX010000140.1 GCA_030430795.1 Alphaproteobacteria bacterium
CGCGCTCACCCCAGCCGGATTCCTCGCGCGCTTCCATCGCCACCTGAAAACGCGTCGCGCCCATCTTCAGCGGCTCCAGCTCGGCATGCAGCGCTTTCTCCAGCTTGCCAGCCGTCTTCGTACGTGCTGCCCGCAGCGCCTCCGCAGCGGCAACATACACCTCCTGCGCCACCGTCACTTCTTTCAACAACGCCTGCCGACGGTTGGCCTGCTCCGCCAGCGTGGTCAGCTTCTCTTCCACCTCGGCAAAAAGCCCCGGCAATTCCTCGAGCGGCAAATTATATTTCCGCCCGGCGGCCTTGAGCGCAAACAACCGCTCTTCCACCTGCTCCAGCTCTTCCGGATCGTATTCCAGCTCACGCCCCAACGCACCGAGGCATTCCTCCGCCTCCTGCACTTCGGTCATCGCCCGCTCCAGCGCTTCAATCGCCGGGGCAAACCGCTCGGCATCCTTGAGTGTTGAGCGCATCAGTGCCGCCTGCGCACCCCTCAGGCTCTCATGCACCGGCCTGGGTTGGCTGAGGTCCTGCAACACATCGTCGAGCGTCGTCGCCATCTTCTCCGACTGCATCATACGCGTACGCTGGTCAGAAAGCGCTTCTTCCTCTCCCGGTTGCGGATTCAGTGCCTGCAACTCGGCACGCATATGCGTCAGATATTCCTTCTCGCGCTCGGTCTGCTCAATCTCGGCATCCAGCGCCGCCAGTGCCTCGCGTTGCTCACGCCATGCACGAAAAGCCGTCGTAGTTTTCTCCAGCAGTTTCTCATGCTGACCGTACGCATCCAGCAGCCGCCCATGCATCGCCGTATCCAGCAACCCGCGCTGCTGATGCTGGCCGTGTACCTCCACCAGCATCTCGCCGAGTTCTTTCAGCGCCTTGGCACTGACCGGCTGATCGTTGACGAATGCGCGTGACTTCCCGTCCGCGCCCAGTTGCCGCCGCAGAATCAGACTGTCTTCCGCATCGATCCCCAGCGCATCGAACCATTCCGTCAATGCCGGTGTCATGGTAATCTGGAACTCCGCCGTCACCACGGCCTTATCTGCACCGGCACGCAACAGGCGCACCTCGCTGCGTGCACCCAGCCCCAGCCCCAGCGCATCGAGCAGGATGGATTTCCCGGCACCGGTCTCCCCGGTCAGCACGCACAAGCCACTGCCGCACGCCAGCTCGGCGCGGTCAATGAGTACGATATTCTGGATCGACAAGTGCGTTAACACGTCACCCTACCTTCGCTACACCCATCACACACTAACCCAGATCGTTGTGACATGCGATGTAGAATGTGCCGAAAATGACCATCGTCGAGCACCGGCGCGGATTGTATAGGGACATACATGAGCACCGGAAGCACAGACGGTGGTTATTTGCAGGCCATGACACATCGTATGACGCAGCGACCTAGAACCAGTCCCACATGCTGCTGTCATCATCGGACGGAGGCAGCACGCTGGCATCTTCCAGCAATGCATAACTATAGCGATACCATTCACTACCCGGAAAATTATGCCCCAGCACGGCAGCATAGCGACGCGCCTCATCATGCACTCCAAGCTTGAGATACGTCTCCACCAGACGGTGCAGCGCTTCCGGCACATGGCTGGTGGTCTGATAGACGTCGATCACATGGCGGAAGCGATTGACCGCTGCCAGATATTCCTCGCGTTCCAGATAATACCGCCCGACCATCATTTCCTTCCCGGCCAGATGGTCTTCGGTCAGGTCGAGTTTCAGACGGGCATCGCGCGCATATTCGGTATTAGGAAAACGCTTCACCACTTCGCGCAGCGCATCCATTGCTTTCTTGGTCATGCCCTGATCGCGTCCAACATCGGAGATCTGCTCGTAGTGACTGAGTGCCATGATGTAATAGGCATACGGCGTACTCTCATGCCCCGGGTGCAGCTTCACGAAACGCTCAAACGCCAGCACCGCATCGTCATAGCGTTGCCGTTCATAATGGATGTAGCCAGCCATAATCTGCGAGCGCGCCGCCCATTCGGAATAGGGATACTGCCGCTCCACCTCGTCAAACAACTCAATGGCTTCGTTATAATCCTGCTCGGCATAATTCGCCCGCGCCATCGTATAGAGCGCCTCCGCCGATTCATTGGCGTATTTCTCTTCCTCCGGCACCTCAGCATCGTCGCTGCTGCTACAGCCCGTGATGGTCAGTATGCCGCAAAGCGTCAGCAGGAGAGGAAACTGGCGAAACGATGTCATACCAGAGGTTATATCAAGCGATAGCCGGCGCGAGCAACAACAAAGCGCAGTTCAGGCCATATTTTCCCTTGCAAGCAGGCGGGCGGCACATTAAAGCCAGATCACAAAGGAGCTACGCATGATCGACGTCAGGGAATGCCGCACAGATGAAGAGTTCAGCGCGATCTACCCATTCATCCGCGAACTGAACAAAGACATGAGCCGCGAGCTGTTCGAACAGCTGCTGGCAGCCATGCGCGAAGAGAATTACCACTGCATCACCGCCTGGCAGGGTGAGGATATGGTTGGCGTCTGCGGTTACTGGATTGCCCATCGCTTCTATTGCAAAAAGGCGCTGCAGCCGGACAATGTGATTATCCGTGAAGATAAACGTAATATCGGTATCGGCCGCGCTATCATGGCATGGCTGGAAGCGCGCGCCAAAGAGCTGGGTTGTGACAGCATGATGCTGGATTCCTACCTTGATAACGAACCGTCACACCGTTTCTACGAACGCGAAGGCTTCATCAAGCTCGGCTACCATTTTCACAAAAATATATAGAGATTAGTCTTTAGCCGGCGTCATCAGCACTTCCGGCACCACGCGGCGACCGGCGCGGCTGCCATACGCGGCAACGGCTGGCGTACCGAAACCAAGATCGGTGCCATCGGCGATATGCCATGCTGACGGCTTGTTAAATAATGCGCGGATCAGTTTATTATTGATGCAATGCCCCGGCTTGGAGGTCACCGCATGTCCCCACAGGCGCATCCCGGCAAGGAAATAATCGCCCATGCAATCCAGCGCCTTGTGCCGCACAAATTCATCGTCGAAACGCAGCCCGCCGTCATTCATCACCCCATCGTCATCGATCACAATGGCGTTATCCAGCGAGCCGCCGCGTGCCAGCCCGGCTGCCTGCAGCTTGGCGACATCGGCAGCGAAACCGCAGGTACGCGCCTCGGAAATCGCTTCTTTGAACGTCACGTCGGCAAAATCATATGATGCGGATTGCCTGGCAATGGCGTCATGCTTGAATTCAATATCGATATCGAGGCGGAACCCGTCATACGGTTTCAGGATTGCCACCGACTGGCCGTCCGTCACTTCGATCATCTCATCGATCACAATCATACGGCGTGGTGCATCCTGAGCAATCACCCCGGCCTGTTCAATCAGACGAATAAAATCAGCGGAGCTGCCGTCCATGATCGGCACTTCCGGGCCATCCACGCGCACCAGCACGTTATCAATGCCCATGCCCCACAGCGCCGCCATCAAATGCTCTACCGTTGCGACACCCACACCATGCTCATTTTCAATGGTCGTGCCCAGCATGGTATCGGTTACCAGATCGTAAGATGCTTCCACAGTCGAACGCTCCGAGCGCCCGCCGTCAATATCCATACGCTTGAAACGAATACCGCTGAAGACAGACGCAGGTTCCAGATGCAACGTCACTGTCGCGCCGGTATGCAGGCCAACGCTGGAACAATGTACTGCCTTGGCAATGGTTTGCTGATAAGCTGAGAACATACGCCCTGTAATGGTTATTTCCCCTAGGCTACAGAGTACGCACAAGCCCGCACCAGCGCAAATCACAGTTTGTTACAGAATGTTACAGCTGGCATTTCCCCGGCAGGCAAGGCAAAAAAATCACAGTTTTTGGCCACAACCCACTGATATATAGCAGTTCATAAATGGAAAGCCGCATTTGCAGCCCATTTAGCGCTCGTGCCCGGCAAGGGTACTAATATGCGAGGGTCGTGTATGCACGGAGCGAAGCATCATTAAAGACGACACAAGCCGATGCATGACGATGTAGGGGCGAAAATGAGAGACAGGTTAGTTTGCTTGGCGACGCAGGAACGCCGGAATATCATAATACTCCTCATCCTGCGATGGCTGTTGTTGTTCAGCCACTGCCGCTTCCACGGCCTCAGCGCGACGCTTCTCCGCCACTTCCACCGAACGGCGCGGCGCCGGAGCACCCTCACCTTCCGATTTATGTGACAGGGCTTTACCCACTTCCGCAATGCGATTCAGGAAACCGAAGGAAGGCACTGCCTCATCGTCTTCGACTTTCTGACGTGTCGCTGCTGTACGTGGCGCAGACTCAGATGCCTGACGCGTCGCTGGGCCGGATTCACGCGGGCTGACGAATAACGGCCCTGCATCTTCCTCAGTCTCTTCGACAGGAGCTTCAGCGACAGGTGCCGCTTCTTCCATCGCAGCCACTGGCGCTTCTTCAATCGTTTCAACCACCTCTTCGACCAGCATTTCTTCCACCGGTTCCGGCTCAGCCACCACAGGTGCCGGAGCAGGCGCTTC
>JAUIJX010000141.1 GCA_030430795.1 Alphaproteobacteria bacterium
CGCAAGACAGCCGAGCAATGTGATGGTGTGTTTGATGCGCTGAGTGAAGGCTTTTATCCGTCACTGGAAGCGCTGGTGGTGGCTGCCGAACAATTGCGAAGAGAGAATGGTGGCAAGAAGGCTAATGGTGAGCCCGGAACGCCGCGCATTGTGCGTAAGGATGTGCCGTCAGATGAGCAATTGCAAGCTGCTTACGACATCGTAGGGCCGGATCGTGCGCGTTGTAATCGGCAGATGGTTCGTGCAATGAGCGCTGCCGGTGGTCCTACGAATTTTGTGACGAAGATTGGAACCGTAGCAGGTGGCGTGTGGGCGCATAACGTGGTGCCTTCTCTGAAAGAAGCCCAAGCATTTGCTGTGCCGGAGCCGAATTTCGTCGCACTTACTATTGCGCAGCAGGCGAAATGGGCCGAGCAGGCCTTGCCGGGTGAGCAGGATATTGCCGGTGAAGCAAAAGCGCAGGTGAAGCACCGCATGGATGCCGCGCTGAAGAAATTGCGTCTGGATAAATACAAAGAAAGATTTCGTGAGTTTGTGGGCCCTCTGGCTGAGGTGGTTGGTGATGAGCGTGTTAAACATATTCAGAGAGCTGATCAGTTGCCGACGCTGGAAGAAGCGATGGCGCTGGATGCGTTTATCGACAATGTGATGCCAGAGCGAAACTTTACCTATTCACTGACCGGGGTGGTGTTTGCCGCCATGCAAAAGATGCGTGAAGCGGGAATCAGCCCGGCAGGCGAAGAACCACAACCAGCAGCACCGAAGCCGCCTTCCGGTGATGGTGATACACCGGGCAAGCCGACCGGCGGTGCCGATGTTGAGACCGACAAAGGGGTGCGCGCACCGGAGCAGGAGATGGTCGCCCGTGCAGCGGCGGCGATTGAAGCGGATGGGCTAGGGCAGGTTATGTCTGCCTTGATAGATATTGCAGGTGGTGGAAACGCTATTACCGGACCTATGAGACTGGGGATTGGTGGAGGACGTATCAATCAAATGCGTGCCGGTAAACAGCCGACTCCCGAGGAAGCACGGAAGATCGATGCTAAATTGGGCGGAGATATAACGTTCACTACTACGGCAGTGATCGAGGCGATGCGTCAAAAAGGGATACGCCGCGACTAAGTTTTGAGGCGCCAGCCCTTGTTGATGAGGTGCTGGATCAGCAGCCATAGCAGGATATTGGTGACGAGCAGCGCCACGATTCCGGTGGTGATGCTGCCGTCCGCGTGGCCGGTCATGGCGTAGCGGAACCCGTCAATCATATAAAAGAACGGATTGTAGAGGCTGACCTGATGCCAGAATGGCGGCAGGAAGGTGATCGAGTAAAAGGTGCCGGAGAGGAATGACAGCGGCGTGATGACGTAGTTGGTGAAGGCTGCGATGTGATCGAAGCTCTGCGCGTAGACACCACCCAGCATGCCGAGCAGCGCCAGCATCAGGCTGGAAGAGACGGCGAAATACAGCGCCAGCAGCGGTGAGTGCAAGGTGAAGGGTACGAATACATAGACGGCGACGCTGACGGCGACACCGACCAGCAGGCCGCGGGTGATGCCCCCCAGCGCATAGGCGATGGTGATTTCGCTGCCACTGATCGGCGGCATCAATACATCGATGATGACCCCCTGAATTTTAGACAGGATGAGCGAGGATGAGGTGTTGGCAAAAGCGTTCTGTACGATGGCCATCATCACCAGACCCGGCGCGATGAACTGATCGAACGGCAGGTCACCGATGCTGCGGCGGGCGCCGCCGAGCGCCAGTGTCAGGATGGCGAGGAAGAGCAGGGTGGTGATCATTGGCGCCAGTATGGTCTGGTTCCAGACTTTCATGAAGCGCCAGACCTCGCGGCGGTACAACGTCCACAGACCCAGCCAGTTGACGTTGCTTTGCAGGATTTCCGATTTGCTACTCATGCTGCATATGTAAGGGGTGGGGTGTGGTTATGCAATAGATAAAGAGGTTAGGGGATGCATTGCGTCGCCTGCGGCTCGCAATACATTTTCTTTTTACCCCTTACCCTGACCCTCTCCCTTGGGGAGAGAGGATGAAGAGGTGGATTGCCGCGTTGGCCTGTGGCCTCCTCGCAATGACGCAATCCAGAGTTATTCGTTTAGAATCACCCGGTGATTCAGGTGATGTCTAATATGGAATGGTTGTTGCTACTTAAACAGGTAATGGCCGACATCCGCGTTCTCTTTGCGCCAGATGACGTTGTCGATGAAGTAATGATGGATGTTGATGAAGACACTGAAGGTAAACAGCGCCGGGAAGAAATAGCGCATGCCTTCGGTGGCGCCTTCGATGCTGACGGGTAGCAAGGTGAAGCTGAGAATCCCGAAGAAAAATGCCAGCAGGATGAAACGCCGGTTGTGGCGGAAGAGGTTGGGCACAGTGGTCGGGGTATGATTGTTTTTCAGTGCTTCGATCGTCTGTCCGCGCTTCAGGGCAAAGACGAAAATGAGGTATTGCAGCGAGTGGAATAGCGGCGTGAAATATATCCACAGTGCATGGCTGTAGGAGAGGATATAGAGCATGTACATGGTGGCGTAGCCGCTGAGCGCAGTCGAAGACGGACGGACACGGTTGTGCCGCCAGGTGAGGAGGATGGCCAGCGCACTCATGACGCCGTAGAGGATGAAGAGGCCGTAGAGCAACTGGGTGATGTAGTCCGGTATCGGCAAGGTGAGGGTGGTGTATTCGATGCCCCATTCTTCGTAGGTGCTGTCATCGACGCCGGGGATGCCGACGCTGCCGGAGACCCATGAATAAAGCCAGACGATATAGCTGTTGGTGAGCAAGACGGCTCGGGCAATGCGCCCATAGATTATCCCCTTCATGGCAGACAGTACGATAAAGACGCCGAAAGCCTGTTTGACGTAATGCCAGCCGACGAAGAAATACATGGCGTGGATGGCGTAGCCGAAGAGGGATTCGTCGCTGCTGGTGTAAGCATAAAGGAAATAGCACAGCATGAAAACAGGGACGATGATACCGGCGCGGATATAGCGCCAGCGCATGACGGCGCTGTCGTTGACGGCAGAGATTTTGCGGCGGAAATTATCGTAGAGAAGCTGGTAGGAGACCATGAAGTGCGGGTTGTTGACGACATATTCCAGCGTTGCGAAGATGGAGGAAACCCAGAGTATCTGCGCGTAGGTGAGGTCTTCTTCGTTGCTGGGAAAGAAAGCAAACAGGAGCGGAAGAGTCAGCAATGCGGCGCCGCCGGCGGCCATAAAATCAACGAAGGGTGAAATGAGATAAGGTCTGCCGCGCCAGTGTCTCTGCAGAAAAAAGCGGGTGAACGGATGGGTGGTGCTGGTCATGGCGGCAGCATAGCCGTTGCGCGATTGACGGTGCAAGAGATAAAGAGGTCAGAGGGTGGAGATTGGGGGGTAGAGGTTAGAGATTAGGGAATGCATTGCTATCGCAATGAGATTTCTTTTTGCCCCTCACCCTGACCTTCTCCCCAAAGGACGGGGAATGAAGCGGTTTTTATGGTTAAAATAAAGTTAATTATCCTTGCATCTTAACGCAAAAAAGTTTATAGAGCCGCCGTAAAGGTTAAATAACAACACTAAATGTATAGGTGGTTTCTATGGCTATTTTTGAGGGTGATTCTGACGCTAACACCATTGCTGGCGGGGCAGAGGACGATCGTATTTCCGGTTTTGCGGGTAATGATTCACTGCGCGGTGCAGAAGGTAATGACAGCCTGTATGGCGGCGAAGGTAACGATACGATTTCCGGTCAATCGGGGAATGATTCGATTCGCGGTAATGAGGGCAACGATCAGCTGGAAGGCGAAGAAGGCGACGACAGTATCTGGGGGTCGGAAGGTGACGACCTGATGTTCGGTAACACCGGGAATGACCTGATGGACGGCGAAACCGACGATGACCAGATCTATGGCAATATCGGTGATGATACGCTCTATGGCGGATTTGGCCGCGATACGATTTTCGGCGGTAAGGACAATGACGTGCTCTTCGGTGAAGAAGATGACGATGTGCTGTCCGGTGATTCCGGCGACGATGCGCTGGATGGCGGCGCGGGTGATGATTCCCTGAATGGTG
This sequence comes from Alphaproteobacteria bacterium, assembly GCA_030430795.1. Taxonomy (GTDB): domain Bacteria; phylum Pseudomonadota; class Alphaproteobacteria; order Rickettsiales; family UBA998; genus JAUIJX01. Next base: position 4,074 of record JAUIJX010000141.1, read on the forward strand.
AGTCCGGTGCTGACTATCTGGACGGTGGCTCCGGCAACGACACGCTGCGTGGCGGCGGTAGTGCCGATACGATTTTCGGTGGCGAAGGCGATGATTCCATCACCGGTGCGACCGAAGCGGCTGATTCAACCGATTCTGCCGATGAAATCTACGGCGGCAACGGTAATGACACCGTGTACGGAAACGGTGGCGATGACACGATTTACGGCGGTGACGGGATTGTCGATCAGGACGATGCCGATGACTTCCTGTTTGGTGGCAACGGTAACGACGCAGTGTATGGTAACTCAGGCTCAGACGTGCTGGGTGGCGACGGTAACGTGGAAACGGAAACCGGCGGCAATGACAGCGTGTTCGGCGGTAAAGGCTCCGATGTTGTCTATGGTGGCGGCGGG
>JAUIJX010000142.1 GCA_030430795.1 Alphaproteobacteria bacterium
CAACCAGATCGGCTGCAGCTACATCTCCTATGACCGCAACGGGGATGCGATCCCCAGAGAGAGCGATCCGCAGTTGATCTACGATCGGCTGTTTCAGAATCCGATGTCCAATGCTGCGAAACGCTCCGAGATGACGAGTCTTCTGGACAGGGTCGCCGAGGATGCTCGATTGTTGCAGCGTCGCTCGGGTGTGGAAGACCGGCGAACCCTGGATCAATACATGTCCGTCGTTCGCGAAACGGAAAAACGCATTGCCGTGGAAGAACTGTTCCAGCGCGTTCAGATTATAATTGGCAAACAGTAGAAAATTTTCCAGATCTTCTGTTTCCCACATCTGCAGCATATAGGTTTCGCCAAAACCAACATCACCTTCCACCACCAGCCGTTCAAACACGGACCAGTCACGCACGGTAATGTCGGCGACGGGGCCTTCTTTTTCTCCTTTGAAATGGTGCGTGGTGCCATCCGGCATCACCACATGCAGTTCACCGCATTCCAGATGTTCGAGGGCTTTGAGGACGATTAGCGCAAACTTGGTTGTCTTCATAAGATTCTTATCGGCTGACACGATTTTCAGGCGGATGAGGTTTGGGAATGTAACGGATACCTTTCATGACTAATCGCACTGCCTGATAGTGAATTAACCCTATTACTTTTAATGTGATAAGAGGATACCTGACGAATAAAGTCAACCATTTATAGGGGGTTATAGGCATCCGTTGACCCACAACCGATGTCTTGAGTGTCTCGCCTGCCTCTGTATCGTAATCAATCCAGACGCCAATGGCCTCCTCTCCATATGCGAAGCGGAAACGGTAACGCCCTTCCACCTTCAGAAACGGCGATACATGAAACACTTTGTCCGAGGTCAGAATATCGTCTTGCGTAATTGGTCGCTGATCGGCGTGCGCCAGCAGATAACTATGCGTTTCGTTGAATGTGTTATTCACCTCTGCAAGCACCGCGCGAAGTGCGCCATGTTGGTCAAGACAAAACCAGAAACTTACCGGGTTGAACACGTATCCAAGCACCCTTGGCTGTGTCATTAGGATGATGTCGCCATCCGCCTGATCAATACCATATTCGCCAAGAATACTGCGTAACCAGACGCCTGGGTCGGAACCGTCTTTAAGCCCGTGGTCCCGGTCGTAATAGCTATAAAGGTTGAATCGGTTCAAAGAGAAGAAAGGAGCACGCAACGCCTGCTTTTCATGCAATGAAAAACAGAGATAAAACACCCGGTAGACAAACCGGTGGACTTTCGGCTGCATACGTTTATGCATGACCTTGCCTTCCAGAATGCCACGCATTACTGCCACGGTGCTTTCACTCCAAGCTGATTGGCGACATCGACGGCAGCCATTAGCCCGTCTTCGTGGAAACCGTAGCGGTGATAACTGCCGCAATACCAGATGCGTCCGCTCCCCTGAATATCCGACAGCGTCGATTGTGCAGTAATCGCTGCTTTATCGAATATCGGATGTTCGTAGGTAATACGGCGATGCACCAGCGTATCATCGATTGCTTTGGTTGGGTTGAGCGTTACAAACAAAGGGTATGTATCCGGGATGGATTGCAGCCTGTTCATCCAATAGGTTACTGCCACCCGTGCTTCATTCTCACGCGTGGTATCTGCCAGATACACCCAGCTGGCCCATGCGCGCTGATTATCAGGCATCAATGCGGGGTCACTGTGCAGCACCGCCTCATTGGTTTGATAACGGAAGGCACCAAGAGTACGTTGCTCACCGGCGCTGGGATCATCCAGCATTGCCAGTGCCTGATCGCCATGCGCGGCAATCACTACCTGATCATACATTTCCGCCTGCCCGCGATGATCCATCACCTCCACGCCGTTTTCTTTGCGGCGCACGGCCATCACCGGGGTGTTAAGGCGGATGCGGTCGAGATACGGCGCGGTGATGCGTTTCACATATTCCCGGCTGCCACCATCCACGGTGTACCATTGATGCTGTCCGTTCACACTCATCAATCCGTGATTCATGAAGAACCGGATGAATGTTTTGGCGGGGTAATCAAGCATCGTGTTGGTCGGACAACTCCAGATCGCACCACCCATCGGCAGCAGAAAATACTGACGGAAATACTCACCGAAACCAAAATGGTCGATCATCTCGCCGATCGACAAATCCATATGCGTATCCAACACGCCTGGGCCGCGTTTAAAGAAAGACAAAATATCACGAATCATCCGGTAATATTGCGGATCAGCGAGGCGCTTGCGTTGTGCAAACAAACTGTTGAGTGTCGCCAGCGCATACTCCATCGCACCGTCGTTGGCGCTAATGCCGAACGTCATATCACTTTTCTTGATCGGCACCTCCAGATGCTCGAACAGCGGCACCAGATTGGGATAGGTCGCGAAGTTGAAAACGATAAAACCGGTATCGACAGGCACCACCTCGTCACCGAATGAAACATCCACGGTGTTGCTGTGTCCGCCGATATAGTGATTCTGTTCGTAAACGGTGATGTCGTATGTGTCATGAAGCAGCCAGGCGGAAGCCATGCCTGCAATGCCGGTGCCAATAATGGCGATGCGTTCCATACGCGCTATACCTCCCAGGTCATCATCCAAAAGAAAAAGGACAGTGAAATGCACTGCCCTGTATAAACGGAGAAACCCGAAGGTTCAAAAGAATTTCGGCCTATGCCGCGAGCTTCGCCAGATCGGGAAGCGAAGACGACACTTTGTTGGCAATCACATCGCCTGCCTGTTCTTTGATGAAATCGATAAACATATCGGCCAGTTGCGTCATCTGCGTGCTGGTCAGGCCGGAGCTGAGCAGTACCGACGTAATCTGCGTCAGGCCGCTGCTGCCGCCGATCGCATTGGCGATATTGCCGAGCAGGCTGCTGGATGCATCCTGTTTCGCTTGCACCAGCAACTTCTCCGCGCCGGGAAGCTGTGTCATCATCTGTGCAAAATCACCACCGTCCAGATTGTGCTTGAGGAGCGAGAGCAGTCCGCCGGTGGCGGCTTCTGCTTCAGACGTTCCAATACCGAGTTCGTTGCAGGCCATATCAATAAATGCTTGCATGTTCTATCTCCTTATGTGAAGAGAGTGTGTTAACCTGCTGCATAAGCAGATTTTTAGCGTTACAACGTTTTAGGTGTTCGTGCAAGCAAAGGATGTGGACAAGTGGCAGAAGTAGCGAAAAAAGATACATTTTCTGATCCGTGGGTAGCCGATGAAACGCGGTTGCTGATTGGTAAGGGTGCAGCGCACCAATCCTTGAATCTGAAATACGCCAACCGGCATGGATTGATTGCCGGGGCGACCGGAACCGGGAAAACGGTCACGCTGCAGGTGCTGGCGGAAGGATTTTCGCGCGCGGGTGTGCCGGTATTCGTCGCTGACATTAAAGGCGACCTCTCCGGTATCTCGCAAGCAGGCAAGCCACATCCGAAAGTGGATGAGCGTGTTGAGAAAATCGGCATCACCGATTTCACCTTTAATCCGACCCCAACCATCTGCTGGGATGTCTACGGGGAACAGGGTCATCCAATCCGCATTACCATTTCGGAGATGGGCCCACTGCTGCTCTCCCGCCTGATGGATCTGAGCGATGCGCAAACCGGTGTTCTCAATATCGCCTTTGCCTATGCCGATGACGAAGGCATGCTGCTGCTCGACCTCAAAGACCTGCGCTCGCTGCTGACCTTCATCGGTGAGAACGCCAAAGAGATCAGCACCACCTACGGCCTTGTCAGCACTTCATCTGTTGGTGCCATCCAGCGCCGCCTGCTGGAGCTGGAACAACAGGGTGCTGAGCAATTCTTCGGCGAACCGGCACTGAAGATCGAAGACATCATGCGCACCGATGCCAACGGGCAGGGCTACATCAATCTGCTGGCTGCCGACAAGCTGGTGAACTCGCCGAAACTCTATTCCACCTTCCTGCTGTGGCTGCTTTCCGAGTTGTTCGAGACGCTGCCGGAAGTGGGTGACCCGGATAAGCCGACCCTGGTCTTCTTCTTTGACGAAGCCCATCTGCTGTTCGACGAAGCGCCGAAAGTACTGATCGATAAAGTCGAGCAGGTTGTGCGCCTGATCCGCTCCAAAGGGGTGGGGGTTTACTTCATCACCCAAAGCCCGCAGGACGTGCCGGTGGAAGTGCTGGGGCAACTGGGTAACAAGATTCAGCATGCGCTGCGTGCCTTCACGCCGAAGGATAAAAAAGCCGTCAAAGTGGCGGCGGAATCCTTCCGTGAAAATCCGGAACTCGATACCGTCACTGCCATCACCGAACTGGGTGTGGGGGAAGCACTGGTGTCCACCCTGCAGAAAGACGGAATTCCGAGTGTGGTCGATCGCACCCTCATCCGCCCGCCATGCTCACGCATCGGCCCGGCTTCCAAGGGTGAGCGCATCGATA
>JAUIJX010000143.1 GCA_030430795.1 Alphaproteobacteria bacterium
TATTAGTCGCGTTCAGTCATATGACTGTCGCATTATTCCGTCAAGCAAAAATGGAATAGAGATTACGAATATGCAAATAGCTGCGAAGGGTCTTTAAAAGATTTGAATTCAAGCGCATTACCGCTGGGATCACGGAAAAACATCGTCGCCTGTTCGCCGACCTTACCTTCAAAACGAATATATGGCTCTATGATGAAAACGACTTTTCCTTGCAGCGATTCTGTCAGTTGATGCCATGTGTCCCACGGCAGCACGACGCCGAAATGCCGTACCGGCACTGCGTGGTCATCCACGTTGTTGGTGTCTGCATATTCTGTGGCGTCTGGTTTCAAATGCAGCGAAAGCTGGTGCCCGAAAAAATCCAGATCGATCCAGCGCTCATCCGTTCGCCCGAGTGTACATCCGAGCAGGGAAGTATAAAAATCCTCTGCCGCCTTCAGGTCATTGACCGGCAGCGCCAGATGAAATGGTGCAAGCCGTTGGTTCACAGCGCGGCGTTCCTGATCACCCAAGAATAAAGGCGGAATGGCAGGAACTTCAACGCCTTTAATGACAGTGTAAACCGTTTCGGATAATGCACTTCAAACGCCCCGCTCTTTAATCCGTTGAGTGTACGCTTCGCAGCGTCTTCCACCTCCAGCATGAACGGCATCTTAAATTCATTCTTATCGGTTAATTGGGTGCGCACAAATCCGGGGCACACAAGCTGCACCTTAATGCCTTTGGGTTCCAGCTCCACCGCCAGTATTTCTGTCAGATGGTTCACCGCGGCTTTGCTGGCGCCATACGCGTAGGCACCCGGCAACCCTCTATATCCGGCCACACTGCCGAAAATCACCAAATGCCCGGCCTGCTTTGCCAGAAATTCGGGCACGGCTTTATCCAGCACATGAAACAACCCGTGTAAATTGACATCCAGCGTCTGCGCTACTGCCTTGGCCTCGATCTTATCAACATTCATCGGGGTATAGGTGCCGGCGATATACATCACCACATCCACCGATGGCCATTCCTTGCATAATGTATCCCATGCGGCATACACGGCTTGCTGGTCGGTGACGTCCAGCGGCACAACGCAATGCCCATCTCCTGCGCAATCCGCTTTCAGGGCGTTGAGCTTATCTTCGCTGCGGGCGGACAAGGCAAGTGTCGCTCCTTCCTGTGCCAGTAGTCTGGCCAATGCCGCACCGATGCCGTCGCTGGCACCCACCATCCAGATGCGTTTCCCGGCAAACATCAGGAAGCCTTCGTAAAGCTGATGGTGAGTTTACCGACAGGAATGCCGAACTTCTTCATCGTTGCCACATTGATCACCGTCGTATCGTTCAGCAGGAATAACCAGTCATCAAAAAACAGATCAATTGTCCCGTCGCCGCGTGGTATGCGCAGTGTATAGTTCATGTTGACGGCATTGCCGTATTGCTGACCTTTGGCAACACCGACGGTATCTCCCGCCGTGCCGCTGAAGTTATGCTCGTCGTCAAAACTGAATTGCCAGACACGCTCATCCTTATCCCCGTCGGAATAGGTGAAATATTCTTCCAGCCGCAGACCGTTCTCAGTAACCGTACCAACCATACGCACATCAAACCGGTGTGTTACCTTACCTTTCCAGTCCTGCAAAATACCGTGCGCCATGACTTCGCCGTTGAAATACGTACGAATATCGAAAATGGGTGTTGCATCGGCATAATCTTTCGGACTGGGTTGGGAACAGGCGCTAAGCAACATGACAAATACTCCTAAGGTGAAAATTTTAAGGCGTCGAAACATGGTGACCTCCTGATGTGAATGGGTCAATGTCGGATACTCTGAGCAGCAGGGCGCTGATGACTTTGATGCCGCATGGTAACAAGGCATAAACTAAAGCCAAATAGAAAAGATGTTCCTGTGGGTTGCTGGTATCGTCAAACCCGAGCAAGCCAAGCAGTAGGAAACTGAGCCCTCCGGCGACTGCCAGCGCCAGCTTGCTGAGCAATGCCCACACACCAAAATACATCCCGGAATCAGAGCGATCGGGGATATGATCTGCCAGCATGGATGGTGGCAGTCCCATATCGGCGCCCAGTGCCAGACCTGAGAGAAAACAAATAATAAAAAAGGCAATCACGTCACCTTCGCCCAGCGTAGATGCCCACATGAAGGTAACGATCGCAACAGCCATTGACAATAACCACGCCCGCCGTTTTCCTGAGCGCTTGGAAAGATAAAGCCAGAGGGGCATTCCTGCGGCTCCGGCCACAAAGTAACATACCAGAAAATACCCGGCGGATTCCGGCGCCCCGATCACGTATTTCACATAGAGTAGAAACACGCTGGCGGGGATACTGGCGGCGATATTATTGATAAGATAGATCAGCGCCAACCGCCGAAACCTGGCATTATTCTTGATCAGTTTCAGACCGGGGAGCAGAGAGCGCTCGGATCGCACGGTGCTGACGGGGCGGGGGCCTTTAGCATAACTGATGATGGCGGGAATAAGCATGATGGGTAGGAAACACCATGCCAGCATCCGGTAACCGGCCATTTCGCCATACTCTGCAATCAAGACAAAGGGTAACACTGACGCCACCAATGCGCCGATCAGCCCATACGCCTCCCGCGTTGTCGTCAGGCGTGTTTGTTCGTGGTAATCTTCCGTTAGTTCGGCAGCGAGGCTGTAGATATTGATGGCAATAACGCTGTAGCTGCTATACGTGACAATCAAAGCCGCCACCAGCCATGTGCTGATCCATACGGGCGAGGCGTCCGGTGGCATGAAAAGCATCAAAAACCCAAGGCACGTCACTGGCGCAGCGTACAGGATAAAGCGGTAACGACTGACCGGCTGGGAAGCGTAGCGATCGCTCAACCAGCCGATCACCGGATCTTGCACCGTATCCACCAGCCGCGCCAACAGGATGATGATTCCCAGCAATACAAACGGCAGGCCAATCACGTCACCATAAAAGGTCGGGAAATAGACATAAATGGGAAGTCCGGCAAATGCTAGCGGCAGACCCATCAGGCCATAGAATGCCAGCGTTGTGCGGGAAAGGGTCACCCGCTCTGCCCGGTCAGTTGTTTTTGTTGTGCCGGGTCACGTGAATTGGGATGCAGCCAGATGTCGAGAAAACGTCTCGCAAATACCATGTCCAGAATGGTGCCGACCGGATCGCCGTTATAGTAAAATGTCAGTCTTTTATGCGGGGTAAACACGGCGGTGATGGTGTCGCGGTTTTTCACTTTCGGGAAGACAGCTTCTAGTTCTTGCTGATAGCGTTTCAGTAGCTCAGGCACGATTGTATGATTACGTTGCATTTCATCAATAGACGTACTGACCAGATCATCGGCGTCAATTTCCAGTTGATATTGAATATGCAGCGCAAATGGCGATTCATAGCTCCATGTATCGGCGTCCGTCCACAGCGAAATATCGTAAATCGTCATCCACAAAAACGAAAATTGCCCGGTACCAAATGGCTTGTCACTTACGAAGTAACGCCCAAGTGGCGAAGGAACATTAGCATGGGCCGTGGCGGCAAGACAGGGGAACAGCAGGAGGCAGAGAATCAGATACCGAAACATCTAGGCGTGCTGTAGCTCGAATTGATAAACATCGGTGCCTTTCACCGCGAAGCGTGAAATGCAGACGGCCAGATAAAAGCGCCACTTACGGATGAATTCATCGGAAAAGCCAAGTGCTTTGACATGTTGATAGGCGTGGTCAAACTGCTCGAGCCATTCATGCAGCGTCTGCGCATAATCATGACCGAAATTAAAAGAATCCGTCACGACCAGTCCTGATTGCTCGGCGCACTCCTTAAACTTACTGGCGGAGGGTAACAACCCGCCGGGGAAGATATGCTTGCGAATGAAATCGCCGCGATTGATATACAGCTCATACAGATCGTCATGAATAGTAATGGTCTGGATTACGGCTTTGCCTTTGTCAGACAGGCGCTGCTTTATTGTCGAAAAATAGGTATCCCAGTATTCTTTTCCAACCGCTTCGAACATTTCAATGGAAACGATATGGTCATACGTGCCGTTGGTGTCCCGGTAGTCGCGGATATTGATTGAAGTCTTGTTTGCCAGTCCCTTTTCAGCCAGTCGTGCGGTGGCATACTCTGCCTGTGCATTGGAAATGGTAATGCCGTTTACATGAAACCCTTCCAGCGCCGCGGCTTCGGAGAAACCACCCCAGCCGCAGCCAATCTCCAGTGTCTCGCCGGGATTCCCCAGCCGCTCCAGAATACGGTGGTATTTGTCTCGCTGTGCCAGATGCAGGGGTTTATCCTTCTTGCCATCATAGAGTGCACTGGAATACGTCATCGTTTCATCCAGCCACAGGGAGTAGAAATCATTGCCCAGATCGTAATGCTCAAAGATATTACGCC
>JAUIJX010000144.1 GCA_030430795.1 Alphaproteobacteria bacterium
CGATGGCTGACAATGGCTTGGATACCGTGTTCGGGTATCCGGGCGGGGCCGTGCTGCCGCTGTATGACGCCATGTTCCAGCAGAATCACCTGCGGCATATTCTGGTGCGCCATGAACAGGGGGCGACCCATGCGGCGGAGGGTTATGCGCGCTCTACGGGTAAGCCGGGCGTGGTGCTGGTAACTTCCGGGCCGGGCGCGACCAATGCGGTCACCGGGATTACCGACGCGATGCTGGATTCCATCCCATTGGTGGTGCTGACCGGGCAGGTGCCATCGCATCTGATTGGCTCAGACGCCTTTCAGGAAGCGGATACGACCGGGATCACCCGTTCCTGCAGCAAACATAATTATCTGGTGCGCTCGATCGATGAGCTGGCACATATCATCCATGAGGCATTCCGGGTGGCGACGACCGGGCGTCCGGGGCCGGTGGTGGTCGATATCCCGAAGGATATCCAGAACCAGAAGGGGCCGTATAAGCTGAAAGAAGACTGTGTGCGCCGGTCGTACAAGACGCTGGCGGAGCCGGAAAAGAGCCATGTGAAGGCCGCTGTGGCGATGATGGCGAAAGCCAAAAAGCCGGTATTTTATGTCGGTGGCGGGGTGATCAACTCCGGTGAGAAAGCCTGCAAGCTACTGACCGAACTGGTGCGCATGACCGGCTATCCTTGCACCAATACGCTGATGGGACTCGGCGCCTATCCGGGCAGCGACAAACAATTCCTCGGCATGCTGGGGATGCACGGGTCGCTGGAAGCGAATATGGCGATGGCCGAGTGCGATGTGATGATCAATATCGGCGCGCGTTTCGATGACCGGGTGACCGGGCGTCTGGACGCGTTCTCACCGCATTCGAAGAAGATTCATGTCGATATCGATGCATCGTCCATCAACAAGAATGTGCGCGTGGATGTGCCGGTGATCGGCGATGCCGGGCGGGTGCTGGAGCAGATGATCGCGCTGTGGAAAGAGAAGAAATACAAAGCGGACAAGCAGGCGCTGGATGCGTGGTGGAAGCAGATTGAGATGTGGCGGGCGCGCAAGAGCTTCTCCTATAAGCAGGACAGCGAACTGGCCAAGCCGCAATATGTGCTGGAGCGTCTGTATGAGCTGACCAAGGACAAGGACACCTATGTGACTACCGATGTCGGGCAGCATCAGATGTGGGCGGCGCAGTTTATCAAATACGACAAGCCGATGCGCTGGATGACTTCCGGCGGGCTGGGGACGATGGGCTACGGCTTCCCGTCAGCAATCGGGACGCAGATTGCGCATCCGGATTCGCTGGTGGTGTGTGTGTCCGGTGAGGCGTCATTCCAGATGAATCTGCAGGAACTCTCCACGGCGGTGCAGTATCGCCTGCCGGTGAAAATCCTGATTCTCAATAACCATTATATGGGCATGGTGCGCCAGTGGCAGCAGATGTTCCACGGCGACCGGCATTCCGAATCCTACATGGATGCGCTGCCGGATTTCGTGAAGCTGGCCGAATCTTACGGGATGAAGGGTCTGCGCTGCGAGACGCCGGAGGATGTCGATGCCACCATCAAGGCGATGGTTGCGCATGACGGGCCGGTGCTGGTCGATATGCTGGTCGATCCGAATGAAAACGTGTATCCAATGATTCCGGCCGGTGCAGCGCATAACGAGCTGGTGCTGGGGCCGGAAGAAGATACCGGCGATCTGGACACGTCGCAGGTATAAGATGATGAAAACACTGAGTATAACATTGATAATTATGCTAACCTGCACGGCGTGCGATGGGTTCCGCTGGAAGCGGCCGCGCGTGGATCGTCAGGAAGCGCCGGGGACGGCGGATTATTTCTGTGGGCCGGAGGATCAGGCAAAGGGCCTGTGTGGTGCGAATGAGAATTCACCCATACGATAGGAGATGAGTATGATGAAGACCGTTGCAATATGTGTGCTGGCCGGATTGATGCTGAGCGGATGCTATAAGAGCAACCCGGCGCAGACGAAAGTTCATACGCCGTATGGTACGGTGAAATATAAGTGCCCTCCGGGACAGGCGAAGAAAGGCAATTGCGTTTCTCATCACGTGCCGGGCAAGCATCATAAATACTAGGATTGACAGGACAGGCTTATGTCGGAGAACACGATGACAGATATTGTTTACGATATACCGGAAAAGAATGACACGCTGGAGCGGCATACGCTGGCAGTGGTGGTCGATAACGAATTCGGTGTGTTGGGGCGCGTGGTCGGGCTGTTTTCCGGGCGTGGCTACAATATTGAAAGCCTGACGGTGGCCGAGGTGGATGAGGAGAAGAAGCTTTCCCGCATCACCATTGTTGCCGTGGGGACGCCGCAGGTGATCGTGCAGATCAAGGCGCTGCTGGAGCGTCTGGTGCCGGTGCATAAGGTCTATGACCTGACGGTGGAAGGCGAGCATGTGGAGCGCGAGCTGGCGCTGGTGAAAGTGCATGGCACCGGGGAGAGCCGGGTGGAAGCCATGCGGATTGCCGATATTTTCCGGGCGCATCCGGTGGATGCGACGACGGAATCGTTCATCTTTGAGATCACCGGGCGGACATCGAAGATCAATACGTTTATCGAGTTGATGCGGCCACTCGGCACTGTCGAAGTGGCGCGTACCGGTGCGGCGGCGATGGCGCGCGGCAAAGGCGGCGTACGCTTAGAACAGTCCAGCTAATTTCTTAATTCAGGCGGGCGGCGGCGATGATGTGGCCGGATGCGTCCTGCAATAGTGCGGCAACCCCGGATTGTTCCGGGCGGGCGGTTTTATGCGTGGTGCCGTTGCCGGAAGTGACGCTGCCGATCTGCTGCAGGCTGCGCACGACGTTGTGATGGGTGAGGCGGCGCCCCCGATTTTCCCCGCGTGTGACTTCGCTTTGCTGGGTTTTGTCATAGCCCACCAGCCAGATGGTGGCGTCTTTGGTGCTGCTGGCGGTGATGGAAAGCCGGCCGTTCTCGACCGGTTTCAGTGACAGGCTGGCCTGTTGTGGCAGGGCGGAGGCCTTGCCGATGGCACGGAAAAGCTGGCTGCGGTTGGAGCCAGTGACATCGATCTGCCCGGCGACCACGGCTTGCGGGGTGTAGATGGTGCGCAGGCCGAGCGTTCCGGCATAATCACGCTGGCGGTCGGTATAGGCCGGGTCGGAGAACGGGTCCTTCCAGCCAATGTAATTCCAGTAATCGACATGGAAAGAGAGTGGCAGCACGTTTTCGGAATATTGGGTGGCCAGCTCGCTGAGGATGGCATCCGCCGGCGGGCAGGATGAGCAACCCTCCGAGGTGAATAATTCCACCACGACCGGCTGGGTTTGCGTCTTGGCGAAGACCGGTTGTGCCTTTGCCGACAGCCCAAACCACAGCATGCCGATGGCCGCGGCGAGATAGATTATCTTTACCAGCATTGTTTTCTCCCGTCTCTGGTTCCATCAGTCATTCTCTGCGGGGAGTGAAAAAGTTACGGCTTATGCTTGCGTTATTGGCAAAAAACCCTTATAAACCGCTGCCTGAAGCGCTTTTTCAAAGAAATAGGAGAGAACCATGCGTGTTTATTACGATCAGGACGCTGACCTGAACCTCATCAAATCCAAAAACGTGGCCATCATTGGCTACGGTAGTCAGGGGCATGCGCACGCCGCTAACCTGCGTGACAGCGGGGTGAAGAATGTGAAGATCGCACTGCGTTTTGGTTCCAGCAGCATCGATAAAGCCAAAAAAGCCGGGTTTGACGTGGTGACTCCTGCGGAAGCAGCCAAATGGGCAGATGTGGTGATGGTACTGATTCCGGATGAGCTGCAGGCTGATCTGTATGAGGAAGATCTGAAAGATAACATGAAGAAGGGTGCAGCGCTGGCATTTGCGCACGGGCTGAACATCCACTTCAAACTGATTGAAGCGCGTGATGACCTCGATGTCTACATGATTGCGCCGAAAGGCCCGGGTCATACCGTACGCGGTGAATATGTCAAAGGTGGCGGGGTGCCGTGCCTGGTAGCGGTTGATCAGGATGCGTCCGGCAATGCGCTGGATATTGCGCTGTCCTATGCTTCCGCTGTCGGTGGCGGGCGTTCCGGTATCATCGAGACGACCTTTAAGGACGAATGCGAGACTGACCTGTTCGGTGAGCAGGCGGTGCTGTGCGGTGGTATCTCTCACCTGATTCAGGCCGGGTTTGAGACGCTGATCGAAGCCGGGTATCCACCGGAAATGGCATATTTCGAGTGCCTGCACGAGACCAAGCTGATCGTTGATCTGATCTATGAAGGCGGTCTGGCGAATATGCGTTATTCGATTTCCAACACTGCGGAATATGGTGACTATGTGACCGGCCCGCGTGTGATTACCGATGAAACGAAAGCAGAGATGAAGCGCGTG
>JAUIJX010000145.1 GCA_030430795.1 Alphaproteobacteria bacterium
AACTGCCAACGCGAGATTTGAAGGCAATGTCCACGGTGTCGTTGTCCACGCAACCACACAGATCTTTTGGGGATTGAAGTCAGGGTTCAAAATACTTCCAGCAGAACTTTTTGCGGTTTTGATGGCTTCAATTTGTTCCTGTATATATTTAGGAACCTCATTTAATTCAAACGCCACCGTGACCGCTTTGTCTTCCTTCTCGCGGTAGGAGTTGTCGAGCTTGGTCTCGAAATTCGAGAGCGGGGTTTCCGCCGCCCAGCTATAGGGCATGACGCGGTGGGATTCAAAAATCAGCCCCTTCTCATGCAGTTGCTTGAACGCCCACAGCACCGATTCCATGAAGGACTGATCCATCGTCTTGTAGTCATTGTCGAAATCGACCCAGCGCGCCTGACGATCGACATAGCGCTCCCATTCGCTGGCGTATTTCATCACCGAGGAGCGGCAGTGATCGTTGAATTTGCCGATGCCGTATTCCATGATCTGCTGGCGGCCGGAGATGTTCAGCTCTTTTTCCGCGCCCATTTCCGCCGGCAGGCCGTGGCAGTCCCAGCCGAAGCGGCGCTCGACGCGCTTGCCCTTCATCGTCCAGTAGCGGGCGACGAGGTCTTTGACGTAACCGGTGAGCAAGTGGCCGTAATGCGGCATGCCGTTGGCGAATGGCGGGCCGTCATAGAAGATGTAATTGTTGGATTCGCCCGCGATGCTGGCCGGACGGTTCTCGACAGACGCTTCAAACACGCGCTCACGCTTCCAGAAGTCCAGAATCTCCTGCTCCAGCGCGACAAAATCCGGATTGGCGTCTACTTCCGGGTAATGGGTGTTCTTTTCTTCTTTCTCTGCCATCGATGCCAGTGCCATAAGCCTTGTTAATCCCTTGATATATCGAAGCTGCAACATAACGGCAAGCAGGCAGGACAACAATAAAAATCTGTGATATAATCGCGCGATGCATGAGAAGCGACTCACCGCCCGTCTGGAATCTTACTGGAACCTCGTCCGTAAAGACGCCCCCTTACCGCAATACGCCCAGTTCAACCAGGGCGCCATCGACGATTTATGGCAGAAATGCATGCTTTTGGCGATGCAGCCCAGCGCTAGTAAACCGGTGTTTCGGATTTCATCGGTAGGGCATGAGCTGACCGGCCTGCTGGGGCATGATCTGGTGGGGCGTGAAGTCAGCCGCGCAGCGCTCAGAGATTTCGGCGGCGGCAAGATCGCCACCAAGGTGGACGATGTGGTGGTGGCCTGCAGCCCGGTGTTCGATGACGGGAAATTCGTCAACAAGAACACCAATAAAATCGTGAAATACCGCGCCTGCCTGCTACCCTTTGGCGCAGATAGCGAGCATATCAGCCACATCCTGATGGGACTTTCCTGGCGCGAATTCTAGCGCGCATTCACCAGCACTTGCCACACCGCTTGCGTCCGCCTAATTCGTGGGTTATGGATAATATCCTTTTACATCTTCTGACCCAGATGAGGTTTGCATGACGCAAAAACATAAGAACGAGACACGTGTCGTCACCCTTGGCCGCGAGGGCGATTTCGGTTTTCCATCCGTCAACCCGCCGGTGTATCGCACATCGACGGTGGTGTTCCCCGATCTGGAAGCGTTTGACAAGGGCGAGGCCGGTACATGGGAATTGCCGACTTACGGGCGTTTCGGCAATCCGACCAAGGACAGTCTGGCGCAGGCGCTCAGCGAGTTGCAGGATGCCTATCACACCGTGCTGACCACCTCCGGGCTGGCGGCGATCACCACCTCGCTGATGGCGTTTCTCGGTCAGGGCGACCACCTGCTGATGGTGGATAGCGTGTATGGACCGACGCGCAAATTCTGCAACATGGAGCTGAATCGCTTCGGGGTGGAGACGACCTATTACGATCCGACCATCGGCGCCGGCATCAAAGAACTGATGCAACCCAACACCAAGGTGATCTTTCTGGAAAGCCCCGGCTCGATGACATTTGAGATGCAGGATATTGAAGCAATCACCAGCATCGCGCATGAGGCAGGCGCTATCGTGATTGCCGATAACACCTGGGCGACACCGCTTTATTTCAAGCCGTTCGACTGGGGGATCGATATCTCGATTCATTCCTGCACCAAGTATATTGCCGGTCATTCCGACCTGATTATGGGGATGATCAGCGTGCCGGAGAAGCATCTGCCGCCGATCATGCGGGCGTGGAAAAATATCGGCACCTGCAGCAACAGTGATGACGCCTATCTGGCCGCTCGCGGGTTGCGCACGATGGCGGTGCGGCTGAAACAGCATGAACGTGCCGCGATTGAAGTGGCCGAATGGCTGAAGGGGCGCGACGAAGTGATCCGCATCCTGCACCCGGCCATGCCGGACGATCCGGGACATGCCCTATGGAAGAAATACATGACCGGCGCCTGCGGGCTGTTTGCCGCGCAGATCAAACCGGTTGCCCGCCCGGCGCTGGCCGCCATGCTCGACGGGATGGAACTGTTCAAGATGGGCTTTTCATGGGGGGGATTCGAGAGCCTGATTGTGCCGTTTAAACCGGCATCGCTGCGCACGGCGACCTCATGGGAGAAAGACGATCTGATTCTGCGTCTGCATGTCGGGCTGGAAGATCCGGGCGATTTGATCGCTGATCTCGAGGCTGGGTTTGCGCGGATGAAAAAGGCGGCTTAAGGCAGAAACCAGAACACACTGGCGAAGGCCGGGGCGAGTTTCCTGCTTTCCAGCACGCCCTGCATGGCCAGTCCAAAACTGACGGATGCGGCAAAGATCAGCGCCAGCGAGAGCACCTGCCCCAGAATGAAGTGCAGCGACGAGGCCAGTGCCGGCAATTGCTGCATGTTGTAGATGCCGAGATGATACGCCACCGATGCGCATAAGATGATGGAGGCGAAGAAGACCCGGCTGCGTGCCATGCTCATGGTCATGCCGAAGGCGAAAATGCCACCCAGAATGAACAGGCGCATTTGCGGGTAGAGCAGCATATCGAGCTGCATCGCCGCGCCAATCGTATACATAATAATGAAGGCCAGCGGCAGCAGCACCGAAGCGTCGCGCTCCAGCGTGCTGGCCCACAGGCCGATGCATAGCACCAGAATCAAATGCCAGCTATTCTCAATCATCCCGAGGAACCCGCTGCTCAGACCGGACGTCGCAGCAGCGGAAGGGTTGTAGTAGAAAAACGGAAAGGCGGCCACAGCCATCATAGCGGCGACGATGATACCCAGCTTCTTGATGTCCATGTGGCGACCGTCTCAATTATTAAAATCTTAACTCTTTTAGCAGCCCGCTTTCGGCGGTTCAACCTGTATTTGCCATAGACCGGGCGGATGTTCCTGATTATGGTACGCGGTATGCGCACCCTCACCGCCATATGTGTCGTGATTCTCTGCACGATGACCATGCCCGCCTTTGCCAAAAGCTGGAACGAAGCCAATATCACGCGGGATGTCACGGTGCTCTCCGACCCGTCACTGAGCGTACCGCTATCGCTGATCGCGCGCGAATATGCCAAGGAATTCAAGGTGCCGGTATCGACCATTTTTGGCTCATCCAAGGAACATCTGGAGCGGATTCTGGATGGTGAGGAAGCCAATCTGTTCATCGCCGCCAAGCCTTCCTGGATGAAAACATTGCAGCAGCAGGGAGTAATCGATGTCTATTCCCGCACCTCGATCGCACGCAACAAGCTGGTGTTCGTCGGACCGGAACACAGCCACGAACATGTAAACTCCGCCTTCGAACTGGCGGATGACATCATGATGGCCGATGCGGATGCGATGTTCGCCATCGGCGACCCGGAATATCTGGCGGAAGGCACCTACACGCTGGAGGCGCTACGCAACCTCAATATCAATACCGAGCTGGAGCCGCATTACATCATTTTCAACGATCATTTCTCGCTGAAAAAGAACATTGAGAAATATAACAGTTATGGATCGATTTTTTATACCGATGCGCTGATTTACCCGTCACTGAGGATCATCGATACGCTGGATGACGGCACACATGAGCCGATCACCTATCAGGCGGCGATTGTTATCGGAGATAATATGGAAGGGGCGCGGCATTTCATGCAGTTCCTGACCTCCGAGAAGGCCACCAGCATCTTTAGGCATTACGGATTTTTGTCGGCGCGTTAGAGCGCTTCCACCTCGGTTAACGGCCAGCGCGCACGCGGCTCCACCAGCGGTTCCGATGCCGCACCGGCAAGCAGGCGTTCCATGCCTGCCCACGCAATCATGGCGGCATTATCGGTACAGAGTGCGACCGGCGGCACCACGAAGCGACCGCCCTGCTCTTCCACCATCGCCTGCAAGGCCTCACGGATATGGAGGTTGGCGGCGACACCGCC
>JAUIJX010000146.1 GCA_030430795.1 Alphaproteobacteria bacterium
AATCGGCGGATGGATGGCGAGGCCGATATCCTGCAACAGTGGATTCAGCCCGTTACCTTCGTAAGGTACGGGCAATACACGCTCAAACGGATTGGAGGTCAGCAACAGGAACAACAGTAATCCGGTCTGCAATATCCCGTGCAACACCAGCGCCGTCGTGGTCAGCGTTTCAGCGTTTCGCTGGAAGCCGAGCACAGCGCCATAGACGCCCATCACCCAAATCCACAGTAGCATCGACCCTTCATGATTACCCCAGCTGCCGGTGATCTTATAGATCAGCGGCTTCAGGGTATGCGAGTGGTTGGCAACGGTGGTGACGCTGAAATCCGAGGTCACGAAAGCATGGATCAGACAACCGAATGCCAGTGTCACGCAGATGCATTGTAGCAGGGGAGTGACACGTTTAAGGGCTGGCACGGTGGGCAGCAGAACCGCTTGCGCTAACGCAACCATCACTGCCAGCATCAGGGCAAAATGGCCGATTTCCGGTATCATTTCGCCGGGTATTGGTCTTTCCAGTGACCGGACTTCTTCAATGTCTTGGCCACTTCCGGAGGCATGTAATTCTCATCGTGCTTGGCAAGGATGCGTTCCGCTTTGAAATGCGTGGCGTCGGTTAGCACACCTTCGGCAACCACGCCCTGTTCTTCACGGAACAAGGCGGGCAGAGTACCTTGATAGTTCACCGTAATTACTGTCTCGAAATCAGTGATCTGGAAGGTGACGTGATCCGCTTCGCCGTGGGTGACGCTGCCTTGCTCTACAAACCCGCCGACACGGATAAACTGTCCCGGCTCCGGCGGATTATCCGCAATATCACTCGGCGCATAGAAAAACACGATATTCTCTTTAAAACTGGTCAGGATAAGCGTAGTGGCAATCCCCAGCATCACTAAGGCAAATACGATAAAGGCTAAGCGCTGGTGTTTAGGCTTCATGGTGGCGACGCTCCGTCAACTGGTGGAGTTTGCGTTGGCTGGTGCGATACAAGGTGGCCTGCACGATGCCGATCATCAGCAGTGACATCACGGAAATGCCGTATGTCGCATAGACATAACCCATATATTCACCACCCGGTAGCATAGTGCCGTCTATAGCAGCTATCGGTAGCACTTTCCAGCCGGAAATGCTTGACGTGAGCCGGGCACGCCCCTAAACACAGTAAGACTTGGCAGGCTGGACACGATGGATCATCTCGACAAACTCGAAGCGCAAAGCATTTATATTTTCCGTGAAGCATTCCACGCGGTGGATAAGCTCGCGATGCTGTGGTCGTTCGGGAAGGATTCCACCGTGATGATCTGGCTGGCGCGCAAGGCTTTCTTCGGCCATGTGCCATTCCCGCTGATCCATTGCGATACTGAACTGGAAATGGATGAGGTCTACGCCTACCGCGACAAATACGTCAAAGAATGGGGTATTGATTTTATCTCTCATCTCTGCCCGCCCTACGAGTTGACCGACGAATCCTTGCCGCATGCGGCGCGGGTGGCGTCCCGCAAGACGCTCGGCCTGCGCGAGGTGATCGAGCAGCGCGGCTACGAGGGTATCATCGCCGGTATCCGCCGGGACGAAGAAGGCACCCGTGCCAAGGAGCGCTATTTCAGCCCGCGTAATGAAGATGCTGCCTGGGATGTCAAAGACCAGCCGCCGGAATTCTGGGATCAGTTCAAGACCGATTTTCCGCCGGGCACCTCGCTGCGTATCCACCCGTTGCTGCACTGGACGGAGCTGGATATCTGGCAATATGTCAAGCGCGAGAACATACCGTTGCCACCGCTCTATTACGCCCGGCCATATCATGAGTTTGAAGGCCTCGATTTTGGTGGTAAAATGATGCGTTTCCGCTCCATCGGCGAAAAAGGCATCACCTGGCCGGTGGAAAGCGATGCCGATACGATCGAGAAGATTGTGGAAGAATTGAAAACGACAAGAACCTCCGAGCGCTCAGGGCGTCCGATGGGTGCGGACGAAGACGAATCGAGCTTTGAACGTCTCCGGGCTGCCGGATATATGTAGGATATGATTATGCAACGTACATTACTCGCACTACTGCTTACATTGATGCTATTACCACTGCCCGCGCTGGCGCAAAAAGCAAAGATGATTCCGACATTGGATGAAAACTCACGCCGCGAGATCATCAATCAGGCCTTTGAAGATTTCTGGTATTTCGCGCAGAAATCCAACGACCCGGAAATCCGCAAGATTCTGGAAATGCAAACCCTGCCGATCCCGGTAGAGCATGCGTACCGTATTGTAGAGAACAGCGTGCCGTTCGGCCTGGCAGCCAATTGCGGTCTGCAATGGCGGAAGCATTATGAACTCTACCTGCAGAACGAACCGAATGTGATCCAGTGGGATAAATTGCAAATGGCTTTCATCAACTCCCTGATGGCCACCACGCAGCGCCTGTCATATCAGACCCTGCGCACCCGTTTCCAATGTACGCCGGAAGTTCGCGCCAAAGTGCAGGAAGGGATGGATGCGGCCTTAGAAGTGTTGGAAAAAGAGGTGGGAGAACAATGAACACCACGGCAGCGCTGAAGACGGCAGCGGAACCCATGACGGAACGAGCGGAAGACCAGTTACGGATTGTGATTGTCGGCCATGTCGACCACGGGAAATCCACACTGGTGGGCCGTCTCCTGCATGATACCGACTCTCTGCCGGAAGGCAAATTCGAGCAGATCGAGCAAAGCTGCAAGCGGCGCGGCATGCCGTTTGAGTGGTCATTTCTGCTGGATGCTTTGCAGGCGGAGCGTGATCAGGGCGTCACCATCGACACCACCCAAATCTGGTTTAAAGGCGAGACGCGCGACTACTGCATCATCGACGCACCCGGTCATCGCGAATTTCTCAAAAACATGATCACCGGCGCCGCGATGAGTGAAGCCGCTTTGCTGCTCATCGATGTTGATGAAGGGGTCAAGGAACAATCCAAGCGCCACGGTTATCTGCTGCACCTGCTGGGGGTGCGTCAGGTCGCGGTGCTGATGAACAAGATGGACAAGGCCGGCTATGACGAAGCCCGCTTCGAGCAGGTCAAAGAAGAATACAAAGCCTATCTGGCGAGCATCGGCGTGGAGCCGATTGCGATGATTCCGATCTCCGCCCGTGAGGGTGACATGATCGTAGAACGCGGCGACAATATGCCGTGGTACACCGGGCCGAGCGTGATGCAGGCGCTGGAGCATTTCGCGCCGCTGCCGCAACCGGTCGATCAGCCGCTGCGCTTCCCGGTGCAGGATGTCTATAAATTCGACGACCGCCGTATCATCGCTGGCCGCATCGAGAGTGGTTCGTTGAAAGTGGGCGATACGATTCTGATCTCACCGAGCAACCACACTGTGCGTATCCATAGTATCGAGACGCTGGGTGATGAGGTGAAAACGGAAGCCCATGCCGGAGAATCGGTCGGCATCACGCTGGAAGACCAGCTCTTCCTGGAGCGTGGCAACATCATCAGCCATGTCGAGAACGCACCGGTACTGGCCAAACAAATCACCGCGCGCCTGTTCTGGTTGGGGCATGAGCCATTGAAAGAAGGTGCGCGCTATAAGCTCAAAATCAACACCTCCGAATTGATGGCCGAAGTTACGAAGATTGAGAAGGTCATAGACACTGATAATCTGGATGGCGCCAAGCAACAGACGGTCGAACGCAATCAGGTGGCCGAAGTGCTGTTTACCATCCGTGGTCTGGCGGCAGTGGATGATTATGCCGACCAGTCGCGCACCGGGCGTTTCGTCATCATCGATGGCTACGACATCATGGGTGGCGGCATCATCAGCCTGGACGGTGTCATCAACCAGCGCGTCAGCTCCACCAATGTCAAATCCAGTAATATCCACGGCGTTGACCTGCAGATCGATATGGATCAGCGCGCCGTCATGAACGGTCACACAGGTGGCATCCTCTGGTTTACCGGCCTGTCCGGTTCCGGGAAATCGACACTGGCGCTGGAGCTGCAAAAGCGCCTGTTCCAGAAAGGCTACATGGTCTATGTGCTGGACGGCGACAATGTCCGTCAGGGGCTGAACAATGATCTTGGCTTCTCCCCGGAAGACCGCACGGAAAACATCCGCCGGGTAGGGGAAGTGGCCGCACTCTTCGCCGATGCCGGAGTGATCGTCATCACCGCATTCATCTCGCCGTATAATGAAGACCGCAAGCGTGCACGTTCCGCCAATCCGGAATATTTTCACAATGTCTATATCAGGGCTGATGTGGAAACCTGCGAGAAGCGCGATGTCAAAGGCTTGTACAAGAAAGCGCGCGAGGGCAAGATCAGCGAATCCAACTTGGTTACTGCTCATCCGACTTCTACGACCA
>JAUIJX010000004.1 GCA_030430795.1 Alphaproteobacteria bacterium
GCCATTCTCAAAACATTGCTGGTGCGGGCGAATCACAAGACCTTCAACAGCATCACGGTGGATAGCGATACTTCGACCAGCGATACGGCGTTGCTGTTTGCTACCGGTAAGGCTGGTAATCCGCAGCCGGAAGATGCCGGGGATCCGATGCTCGATGATTTCAAACGCGCGCTCTATGAAGTGATGGAAGATCTGGCCAAGCAGATTGTCTGCGACGGTGAGGGTGCCAGCAAGCTGGTGACCATCCATGTCAGCGGTGCCGAGGATGACGAAGCGGCGCGGCGGATCGGTCTGGCGATTGGCAATTCACCGCTGATTAAAACGATGGTGGCTGGCGAAGACCCTAACTGGGGACGGCTGGTGATGGCGGTTGGCAAGTCCGGTGAGTGGGCGGATCGTGACCGGCTGGTTATCCATATCGGCGATGTGCAGGTGACGGAAAACGGCATGGTGCATCCGGACTATAAGGAAGCTGACGGCGCGGCGCATATGAAGGAAAGCGAAATCACCTTCTCCGTCGATGTCGGGGTGGGTGTTGGCCGTGCGACGGTATGGACCTGCGATCTGACGGATGGGTATATCCGCATCAACGCCGATTACCGGAGCTAATATTCATGCTGTTTGTGGTTGCTGCAGCGCTGGTCGATGAAGATGGGCGCGTGTTGCTGGCCGAGCGTCCGCAGGGTAAACCGATGGCCGGTCTGTGGGAATTTCCCGGCGGTAAGGTCGCGGCCGATGAAACCCCGGAAGAAGCGCTGGTGCGCGAATTACAGGAAGAGCTGGCGATTCGCACGGCGCCGTGTTGCCTGCGTGCGCTGACATTCGTGACGCATCCGCTTGGCGATTCCGGACAACCGGACGGTGAGGCGGAGCTATTGACTCCGGAAGGTTGTAACCCGTTGGCAGAACTGCCGCCGCAAGACCCGGATGATATGCTGTTGATGCTGCTGTATCTGTGCCGACGCTGGCACGGCATTCCGCAACCGTGTGAGAATCAGGCGATTAAATGGGTGCGTCCGCAGGCGATGGGCGATTTCCCCATGCCTCCGGCGGATAAGCCGTTGGTGCGTGTACTTCAGGATATGCTTTGATTGTATGCCCCTGCTCGCGCTACTGCGCTGCGCAATAGGCAGGGCTTCCACCTTCGCCAAGGCTTCGGCGGACAGGCAAGGCTCGCTCGGTCTCCTGACCTCGTCATTTCAAACTAACAAAATGTGTTAGATTAGCGGCCCGTGGTCAGGGTTGTGATACAGCCCTTTTTCCGCTGTGGTGACTTGTGCCGCCAGTTTGGTGTCCGGTTTGTCCTGCACGGCATCCATCGCCACTTCCTGCTGCGCGTCGCGGACGGCTTCAGCGTCAATAACCGGTGTGCCTGGCACAGGTGCCGCTTCGCCACCCGGTTGTTGTGGCTGGATTGCCTGTGGTGCACCCGCTTGCAGTTCTTCCGGCTGCGGTTGTTGCAGCGCGGCGCGCTGACGTAACTCTTGCAACTGGTTGCGCACATGCGGCATGTAAATCTCGTCGTAGACTTTGCACAGGCCCGGCGTCAGGAATTCCAGCATCTCCGGGTTCTCGCGCAGGCGCACATATTTCAGCTCGGCAAAGCGCGGGATGACTTCGGTCATCGGCGAGTTGTAATCGCTACTGGCATACGGGCTGTGGTGATAATATTCGCTGTCCACTTGCAAACGGTCATAGGCATGTTTAACCATGTTACGGAAGGTCAGCATCTCGGCATTGGAGATGGAGTCGCTAAAGCGTTTGCCACTGGAGGTGATGAACTCGTCACGGTTGAGTTCATCGATCACTTGCTTTTGCGTTGCGCGGTCGCCTTTGCCTTCGGCCACCTGCCATTTATCCATCAATTCTTCCAGCGCTTTCAGGCGTAGCTGGTCGTCGTAGAGCAGTTCGTCGGCGATGCCTATTTCCTGTTTGGTGATGCTGGCCGGAGCGATGAAGTGATGCGACTCATGTGCGACCAGACGGGCGGAGGCCTCGGCATCGTCCTTTGCAGACAGGAAAATATGGAACAGCCCATTATGCAGATTGTCCGGGCTTTCGACATCCTGTGAATTAAAGCCGTATGCCGGTGCGTGCGGCGGCAAATGCTGCACGGTGCCTTCCGGTGTATAGACGACTTCCGTTCCTAGCAGATACAGGGTCTCGCGCAGTTCGGATGGCAGATAATTCAGCAGGCCAGCCACTTCGTATTGCGTTTTCTTGATGGCAGGCGGAACCGTGTAGTTATAATTCACTGCCATGCGTTCGGCCATAATCTTGGCATTGATGCGTGGCTCAATTCCAGCGTTGATGGTTTCATCCACCCCGGCGAATTGCATGCCCGGCATGCGACGGCCGATCTGCCAGTTGGCAACGGCATTGGCGGAGAATTTAAGATCAGGCAAACGTTCTGTCAACTGGCCTACGCTGGCGAGGAATTGTTCGTCGAGGCCCATCATGCGCCCGACGCCCATCGCACCTTCCGTTCTGGCGGTGTCGATGAAGCGATCCGTATCGAAGCCGAGCTTATCGCCGAGGCGCGTAACGAAGTCACGCGGGTTGGCCGCGCCGCGCGCGAATTGTGCCATATGGCCGCTGTAACCGGCACGACGTACTGCTTCGTCCATCATCAGATACATGCTGATAGCATTCTTCGACATTTCCTGTATTTGCGGATCGATGTCGGGTTTTTTCATCCGGTGTTCGATCATAGCGCGGAATGGCTCACGGATTTTATCGATGGTGGCTGGAGCGGTCAGCCCCGCCGTTTCATCATCTTCCCTGATCCAATCGGTGATCTGGCGGGCGCGCATGGCCTGTTTGGTTTCCTGAGAGACCGGGATAAAACTGGCCAGTGCCCCGCTGATTGCGGCATTCATCGGCATATCGAAGAAGGAGGAGCTGTTGATGGTAAAGCTCTTATGCAGCTTCTGACGCAGATTTGGCTCGTTTTCCGGGGCTAATTCCGCAGCATTGATGGCAATGATGTTGCCGTTGGCCGTGATATGCGTGCCAAACTCAACGTGGATACGGTTATTATCCACGAAATGCGACGCCGGGAAGTCCTCATCCAGTGGCGGCAATGGCGCGGCCACTTGAGGCTCTATGGCGGTTGGCTGTTCCGGTTGCCCGTTTTGTGCTTGCATCCCTGTTTCTGCCTGTTTTTGTACAGTTTATTCCACCATCAATCATAGCAGAATTTATAGACAGAAATGTTACAGTGTGATGAAGTTTTGCTATCCCTAAAGCACATCTTTCAATGATACGACACCGCTGCCGCGTTTGGCCGGAATTTGCTGAGATTCATGCGGTTTCCAGGCGGTCAGGGTGACCAGTTCAACGGTGGCGTGGATGCGTCCTTCGGCATTGGTGGGGTAGCTGGCGGTGATTTCCCGCAATAATGCCGGAGACATTGGGGTTTTGTCCCTGTTATTCAGTATATTGGCCTCTCCCATGCGGCGGAGTTCCTGCATCAGCGCCAGCGGGTGGGGGTAGGAGATATCGAGCAGCTCGCCATCGGCCACCGGCAGCGAAAAACCGGCGCGTTGCAGTAGGTTTCCGGCATCGCGGACATCTATCAGCGGCGAAAGGCGCGGGCTAATGCCCCCTTTGACGGTGGTTTCCGCCTCTGCCAATGCCTGCCGCAACTCCCATAATGTATGAGCGCCGGGCAGGGTGAGCAGCGCCAGCCCGTCCGGTTTCAGAATCCGACGAATCTGGATCAGGGTGCCGACCAGATCGTTGACGCTATGAAGGGAAAGGGCGCTCATCACCAGATCGATACTGTCATCTTTAAATGGCAGCCATGCATCGTCGCACTGGACGCGTAAACCATCGGCCTCAGCCAGCATAACAGCCGATATATCTGTTTGAACCAACGTGCCGATGGAAGGATGCCCCGCCAGCGCAGCGGCCATTTCCCCGGTATGTGCGCCGATATCCAGTGCCAGCGGGAAATGGCGTTTGACATCTGCCAGCCGGTCAGCGAGTCTGGTACACGCCTCTTTTTTGAGGAAGTTGACCGTATGGAACTGCGGTGCGCAGCGGTCGCGGCGCAGACGAAACAGGGAGCGGTCAAACAATTCAGTCTGGGACATGGTATGGTATTGTTAAAGCAAGCAGCGGTGATCGGCAAACCGTTTCGGCGGCATCTGTTGACGCAGACGTTGAATCTGTTGTTTCCGCCGCGTTGCGTGCTGTGCGGTGTGCATGTGGAGCAGGCGCATACGTTGTGTTACGGATGTTTCGACCAACTCCATATGATTACCCCGCCTGCCTGTGCCTTGTGCGGGCATCCGTTTGCGCATGATCAGGGGATTGGTGCGCAGTGCGGGCAATGCCTCAGTTCGCCACCACCCTATGATAAAGGCTGGTCGGTGTGGCGCTATGACGAGCATTCGCGCGGGCTGGTGACACGCCTGAAATATGGCGATCGGACTGACCTGGCGCCTTTCTGCGGGCGGTTGATGGCGCAACATGGGCAGGCATTACTGGCTGGTGCCGATCTGTTGATGCCAGTGCCCCTGCATTGGC
Source organism: Alphaproteobacteria bacterium (assembly GCA_030430795.1). Classification (GTDB taxonomy): domain Bacteria; phylum Pseudomonadota; class Alphaproteobacteria; order Rickettsiales; family UBA998; genus JAUIJX01. The sequence goes on from JAUIJX010000004.1 coordinate 4,534, forward strand.
GGCGCATGATTGCGCGGCGATTCAACCAGTCGTTGTTATTGGCGCGGGAGATAGAGAGAAAAACGGGAGTTCCGCTGCTGGCGGACGGATTAAAACGCGTGCGTCATACGGTGCCGCAGACTGGACTTTCCCAGAGTGACCGGCTACAAAATGTGAAGAATGTGTTTTCCGTGAATCCCGCATATGCAGGGAGTTTGACGGGAAAGACGGTGGTGCTGATCGATGATGTGATGACCACCGGAGCCACCGTGGAAGCCTGTTGTCATGCACTCCGCAAGGACGGGGTCGGGCGTATTCATGTCTTGACATTGGCACGAAGAATCCAGCTAAATTAGCGAGTTGTAACGATGTCAGGTAGATAATGGAACAGCACCGATGTAAAGTGGCATGCGTACAGATGAATACCACCAACGATCTGGACGCGAATGTAGAGCAGGCGCGATCGCTTATTGAAGAGGCGATCGGAGGGGGCGCACAGCTGATTGCGTTGCCGGAGAATGCCTTCATGATGCGCGCGTCCGATAGCGATTCCATTACACTCTACCCGCAGGAAGAACATCCCGGTGTGCAAATGTGTCAGGCGTTGGCGAAAGAACATGGGCGCTGGATTCTGATTGGTTCGGTGTTTGCGCCGTGCGAGTCTTTTGTAGAAGGCGACACCAAGTGGTATAACCGTTCGATCCTGCTCAATGACCGTGGTGAGATTGCGGCGACGTACGACAAGATTCACCTGTTCGATGCGCATATCAGTCCGGACAAACGCTATCAGGAATCGGCGCGGGTGATGCCGGGGAATCAGGTGCGCGTGGCAGATACGCCGTGGGGTAAGATTGGTATGACAATCTGTTACGATGTCCGTTTTCCTCACATGTTCCGCGATCTGGCTAAGGCGGGCGCGTTGATCATGGCGGCGCCGGCGGCGTTTGCCATCCATACCGGTATGGCGCACTGGCATGTGTTGCTGCGTGCGCGGGCGATTGAGACCGGGTCGTTCGTGATTGCGCCGGGACAGGCGGGGACGCATCCGGGTGACAAACAGACCTATGGGCATTCGCTTATTATCGGGCCGTGGGGAGAGATTCTGGCTGAGGGAAGTGCTTACGGGACGGGCGTTATTTACGCTGAGATCGATATTCGTGAAGTGGAGCATGTGCGAAAACGCCTGCCGTGTCTGGAGCATGACCGCGCGTATCTCGGTCCGCACGACTATATGATTTAAGTGGTTTTACGGCAGACCATCAGATAATTCACATCAATATCGTCCGGGTGGATCGACCAGCTTGCTTTGAGCGGGTTGAAGACCATGCCGGAGAGGTCAGCTAGCTGCATACCCTGTCCAGTCAGCACATGTTCAATTTCCGACGGCAGCAGGAATTTGCGCCAGTCATGGGTGCCGCGCGGCAGCCAGCGCAGAACATATTCGGCGCCGATCTTGGCCATCATCAGCGACTTGAATGTGCGGTTCATGGTGGAGAGGATCAGCATGCCGCCGGGTGCGGTCAGAGCGGCGCAGCTTTCCAGAAACAGCCGCACATCGGCGACATGTTCCACAATTTCGAGTGCCAGTACGACATCGTAGGTGGCCCCTTCTTTTGCCAAAGCTTCAGCGCTGCTGCACTGATAATTGATGGCAAGGCCGGAATCTTTAGCGTGATGCGTGGCGACGGCGATGTTGCGTTCGGAGGCGTCCAGCCCGGTGACATCGAAGCCCATGCGGGTCATGGGTTCCGAGATCAGTCCTCCGCCGCAGCCGATATCGATCAGCCGTTTGCCGGTGAAGGGTGCGTTGGAACTATCGTCTAGCGCGAAATGCTGTATGGCCTGTTCGCGGATATAGCCGAGTCGCACCGGATTGATCCGGTGTAATGGTTTGAACTTACCGTGCTCATCCCACCATTCTTCCGCGATTTTGGAAAACTGGTCGACTTCCTGCTGGTCAATCGTTGTCTGTGCTGCGTTTGCCATGTATAGTTCCAAGAAAAAGATGCACATTGTGCGGTTTTTTTGCTAAAATACAACGAATTCATCACCGGGCGCAACATGAACGAATCAACTTCGACGAACGACCAACCCATTCGGGAAAACTCCCGGGGCGCCGCCGCGCAGAATTTTAAAACCAATCTTCATTCTCTGATGAGTATGCCGCGCGAATTATGGCGCGATGCCGTGAATGCGTTTCGTTTTCTGCCCGAGACCAATTTTCGGCAAGCCTGTGTCTATGCCGATCAGGCAAAATTCAAGGATGCGGTTTTTCGTCTGAAAGTGGTGCTGTGGCTGTCGCCGGATCATGCGCGTGCCTGGTATATGCTGGGCGCCTGTTATTTCTCTATGGGGGAGGAGGAACGCGCGGTCGAGGCCTATAAACAGGCGCTGGCGCTGAATCCGAATGATGCGGAAGCGTTGTTTATGCTGGCTACCATCAACGAAGCATTGCTGCCGGAAGAGAAACGGCCGCAGACCATGCCGCCGGAAATGGCACAGGATTATTTTGAGAAAGTGGCGGTGGATTACGACCATATGCAACGCAATATGGGATATCAGGGGCATGTGGCGATGGATGACGCGCTGCGTCAGTATATTGACACCACGCGCACCAATTTCCATGTGTTGGATCTGGGGTGTGGTACCGGCCTGTGCGGGTATTTGCTGGCTGATATTGCCGGGCATCTGACCGGGGTGGATTTCACCCGTGGCATGCTGGAGCAGGCGATGGAACGTAAGCGCAAGAGTGGTGCCGATGTGTATGACCGTACGATATTGCGTGACATCCGCGAGTTTCTTGCTGAGCAACAGCAGGAGCATTTTGACATTGTGATGGCGGCGCATGTCTTCAATTATGTCGGGGCGCTGGACAAGGTTATCGCAGGTGTGGCGAAATCCATGCAGCCGGAAGGATTATTCGGGTTTCAGGTAGAGTCTTATAAAGGCACTAATTTTGGCATGAATCCGCGAGTGGGGCGTTTCGGTCATACCGATACCTATATCCAGTCGTTGATTGCAGCGAATGGCTTTACCGTGTGTGAAGCGAAGCCGGTTGACGTCTATCCAAATTATCCACTGACACAGTATATTCTCAAGAAAGGCTAGCCGTTATGGATATTCGTCCGGCAACCGTGGGCGATTGCGACCGTATAGCCTTTATCCACCAATCAACATTATTGCAGGACTGGGATAGTCTGGTGTTTGCCGGATGGTGCCGTGACGGGTGTTATCGCATCAAAGTGCTGGAAGAGCATGGCGAGGTGGTGGGGTATTACGTGCTGCGTGTTATCTACCCGGAGGCGGAAATCATTGCACTGGCGGTGGAAAAGCCGTTTCGGCGCAAGGGTTACGGAACAGAATTGCTGAAACATATGCAGGCGTTGGCGGAGAAAGAAGACCAGCAAGTGTTGTTCCTTGAGGTATCCGAGCATAACGTTGCGGCGCTGGCGCTCTATGAGCGGGCGGGATTTGTGCCGCGTGGCGTGCGTAAGCGCTATTACACGGATGGTTCCGATGCCATCATGATGGAAAAGCAGCTGGGACACTAAAATCATTTGATTTTCCGCTCTCTCCCTCGTATGACATGGCCTCTTATATCAACGAGGCGTGTATGGCATTGATCGTACAGAAATTTGGCGGCACTTCCGTCGGTGACATTGAGCGTATCTGCAATGTGGCCGAGAAAGTGAAACGCGAGGTGGATGCTGGCAATCAGGTGATTGTCACGGTGTCTGCTATGGCCGGTATCACCAACCAGATGGTGGAGTATGTCGAGCAGGTTTCCAGTCTGGAAGATGCCGAGGCCTTTGCGGATTACGATGTCGTCGTGTCTTCCGGTGAGCAGGTGACTTCCGGGTTGCTGGCGCTGCGCCTGCGCAGTCTCGGGATTCCGGCGCGCGCATGGCTGGGCTGGCAGATTCCGTTTCGCACCAGCCGCACGCACGGGAAAGCGCGCATTGAGAAAATCGAAACCGACGCGATTCGTGAGAGCATGGCGAATGGCCGTGTGGCGGTGGTTGCCGGGTTTCAGGGGATTACCGAAGATAACCGCATCACCACGCTGGGGCGTGGTGGGACGGATACGTCGGCGGTGGCGCTTGCGGCGGCATTCGGTGCCGACCGTTGCGACATCTACACCGATGTGGACGGAGTCTATACCGCCGATCCGCGCATTGTGCCGCGGGCGCGCAAGCTCGATCTCGTCGCTTATGAAGAGATGCTGGAGATGGCATCGCTCGGTGCGAAAGTGTTGCAGACACGTTCGGTGGAAATGGCGATGAATCATGGGGTGAAAGTGCAGGTGCTCTCGAGCTTTGAGGATAAGCCGGGCACGTTGTTAGTCAGAGAGGATGAGATCATGGAAAAAGAACAGATTACCGGGATTGCCTACAGCCGCGACGAAGCGCGGATTACGCTATCGGACGTGGCGGATAAGCCGGGGATTTCAGCAGCGATTTTCGGCCCGCTGGCAGAGGCGAATATCAACGTCGATATGATCGTACAAAACGTAACGCCGGACGGGAAAGCGACCGATGTGACCTTCACGGTGGCGCGTGGCGATCTGGAGCGTGCAGTGAAAGTGCTGGAAGATAATCGCGACAGCATCACCTTCCAGAATATGCACACCGATGATGGCGTGGCGAAACTGTCGGTGATCGGTGTCGGCATGCGTTCACACGCCGGGGTAGCGCAGCAAATGTTTGCGACGCTGGCGGAGAAGAATATCAACATCATCGTCATTACCACGTCTGAAATCAAAGTCAGTGTGCTGATCGATGAGGAATATATCGAGCTGGCGCTGCGTGCGCTGCATACGGCCTACGGGCTGGATGCCGTGGTCGAGAAGGGCTAGCTATTTGTGATGCCCCTGCACGGGGCTCTTTACGTTCCTTGCGAATGATATTGCCTGACGTCCATCAAGGAATATCCTTGTGTGTTTTGGCCATACAGGCATAATACACAGAGACGAATATTCCTGCACAATTTTCAGAAAGGGTATGCATGCATAACGTATCGGCGGCGCTGGATAAATTATGGGCGGACGGTAAAGCGTTTCTTGGCACTGATTATGCCATTATGGGGGGCGCGATGTCCTGGGTGTCGGAGCGGCATCTGGTCTCCGCTATTTCCAATGCCGGTGGGTTCGGAGTGATTGCATGCGGTGCGATGCCACCGGATTTGCTGGATCAGGAAATTGTCGCCACCAAGGCGCTGACCGATAAACCGTTCGGGGTGAATCTGATTGTGATGCACCCGGAGCTGATGGAGCTGGTGGAGGTGTGCAAGAAGCACGATGTCAGCCATGTGGTGCTGGCGGGCGGTGTCCCGAAAGGCAGCGTGATTGATGCCGTTAAAACATTCGCCAAACTCATCTGTTTTGCGCCCTCAGCGCGGATCGGACAGAAGATGGTGAAAATGGGTGTGGATGCGCTGGTGATCGAAGGGATGGAAGCGGGCGGTCATATCGGGCCGGTGTCCACTTCGGTGCTGGCACAGGAGATTCTGCCGGTGATTGACGATGCGCCGGTGTTCGTTGCCGGCGGTATCGGTCGCGGTGAAGCCATCGTTTCCTATCTGGAGATGGGGGCGGCGGGCGTGCAGCTCGGGACGCGGTTTGTGTGTGCGGAAGAGAGCATTGCGCATGAGAAGTTCAAGCAGTTGTTTATCAAAAGCTCCTCACGCGATGCCACCACTTCGGTGCAGGTTGACCCGGATTTTCCGGTGATTCCGGTGCGGGCGATTGCGAATAAGGCCAGCGATGATTTCGTGCGCTTCCAGCAGGAAGTGATTACTGAGTTTCGCAGCGGGGCGGTAGAAAAGAAAGAGGCGCAGCTGAAGATTGAGCATTTCTGGGCGGGTGCGCTCAGGCGTGCAGTGATGGACGGCGATGTGGAAAACGGCTCGGTGATGGCCGGGCAGAGCGTCGGGCTGGTGGAGAAGATTCAGCCGATGCAGGAAATCATGAATGAACTGGTGGCGCAGGCGGAGGCATTTATCGTCGCGCGCAGCTAACCAAAGGTGGGTCTGATGCCGGAATTACATGCGGTCACAAAACAACGGGAGCGGTCGTCACTGGCGCTGCTTGCCGAGATCCGCGATGTGATGAGCACTGCCGAAGATGTGCAGGTGCGGCTCAACCAGCTGGTGGCGCTGATTGCCGGGCGTATGGATTCCGAGGTATGTTCCATTTATCTGCTGCAGCCGGGGCGTATTCTGGAACTGTTTGCCACCGCCGGTCTGAAGCAAAGCGCTATTCACTCCACCCGCCTCGCCATTGGGCAAGGGCTGGTCGGTGAAATTGCCGCTTCGGCCAAGCCATTGAATCTGGCGGATGCGCAGAACCATCCGAAATTCGTCTATCGTGAAGAGACGGGCGAGGAATCCTTCCAGTCCTTCGTTGGGGTGCCGATCCTGTCGCACCATCAGGCGATTGGCGTGCTGGTGGTGCAGAGTGAGTCCGCCAAGATTTATTCCGAAGAACAGCTCGAAGTCTTGCAGACGGTGGCAATGGTGTTGTCCGAGCTGGCGGTGGGGCAGCATCTGGTTGACCGGTTTGCGCTGGCGGAAGACAAGACCGAGACCTCGCACAGTAAAGCACTCGGCGGCCTGAAAATCTCACCGGGACTGGCCAAGGCGGAAGCGGTGCTGCACCGTCCGGAAATTGAAATCACGCAACTGGTGTCAGATGATCCCGATGCCGAAGAGAAGCGGCTGGTGGAGGCGATCGACGCACTGCGTGAGCATGTGGATGAGTTGATTGAGACTTCCGAGATGGGCAGCGAAGGTGCGCATGCGGATATTCTGGAAACCTACCGCATGTTCACCTATGACCGCGGCTGGCTGAACAAGATCATGCTGGCGATCCAGTCCGGGCTGACGGCGGAAGCAGCGGTGAAGAAAGTGCTGGAAGAATTGCGTGTGCGCATGGAGAAGATCAGCAATCCGCATATTCGCCAGCGTATCGAGGATCTGGAAGATATCTCCACCCGGTTGCTCTACCATCTCTCCGGGGTTGATCCGAGCTCCGCACATTCGGAGCTGCCGGATAGTTTCGTGCTGATTGCACGGGCGCTCGGTCCGGCGGAGCTGCTGGAATACGGCCATTGCCGCATCAAGGGTCTGGTGCTGGAGAAAGGCTCGTCCGCTTCCCATATCGCGATCATTGCCAAGATGATGGATATTCCGGTGGTGGCTGGGATTTCCGGGGCGACCGACATTATCAGCAAGGGTGATACGGTGATTGTGGACGGCGATCACGGCGAAGTGTTCGTGCGACCGACTGACGATATTGATCAGGAGATCAACGAGCATCTGATGCTGCGCGCCAAGCAGTCGGCAGCCTACGAAGCGATGCGTGACCTGCCGCCGGAGACGCGCGACGGTGTGCGGGTGTCGCTCAATCTCAATATCGGTATTCATCTCGACGGGCAGCAGGTATCGGCCAATGATGTTGACGGGATCGGGCTGTTCCGCACCGAGTTGCCGTATCTGACCTCGCCGATATTCCCGGATGTCGATAGCCAGAAGCGTGTGTATAAGGAAATCTACGATAAGGCGGGCGGCAAGCCGATCATCTTCCGCACGTTTGATGTCGGCGGGGATAAGGAAGTGCCCTATATCCAGATGCCGCATGAGGAGAACCCGGCGATGGGCTGGCGGGCGACGCGTATTGCCATCGACCGTCCATTGCTGCTCAAGCGCCAGTTCCGTGCATTGCTGGAGGCGGCGGAGAAGAAGCCGCTGCGCATCATGTTCCCGATGATTGCGACGGTTGGTGAATTCGACGCGGTGAAAGCGCTGTTCGATACGGAAATGGAGGTGCTGGCCAAGCAGGGCATGCCACTGCCGCAAGAGGTGCGGCTGGGGGTAATGCTGGAGATTCCTTCGTTGATATTTGAGCTGGATGCTATTTTAAAGCGGGTGGATTTTATTTCCATTGGCAGCAACGATCTGATGCAGTTCATGTTCGCGGCGGATCGCGGGAATGAACAGGTGGCCAGCCGCTACGATCCGGTACGCCCCAGCATATTACGCCTGCTGCGGCAGATTACGGCGCAATGCGATGCCGCCGGGGTTGAGCTGAGTTTCTGCGGGGATATGGCGACGCGCCCGCTGGAAGCGATGGCGCTGCTGGTATGCGGTGTGCGGCACCTCTCTTTGCCACCGGCGTCCATCGGTCCGGTAAAGGCGATGATTCGCAGTCTTGATCTTGAGCAGGCAACCAAATATATCGATTCGTTATGTGAGACGATGGATCGGTCGATCCGCCAGAACCTCAAGGAATTTGCACAAGACCATCAGGTAGCAGTATAAGCCAAAGCTATGAACGCAACAGCAGCAGAAAAGATGCCGGATTACGGCGCCATCGGCGAAATGCTCCACGATGCCCGCGAGAGCTATAACCTGACCTGTGAGCAGGTGGGGCACGATCTGCATATCAAGGCATCCTACATTGAAGCGCTGGAGAAGGGCGAGTTGGAACACATTCCGAGCATGGTCTATGCCAAGGGCTATCTGCGGATGTATGCGCAGTATCTGGGTGTCAACCTGTCGACAATGCTGAATCTGGTGAATGCCGAGGCAGAGCTGAAACCGGTGGCGTCAGTCAGCACGGCACATCATGAACCGCGACGGGTGCAGATGGCGATCATCCTGTCCTTTGTGTTGATGCTGGTGGTTGCTGGCGTCTGGTATTTCATGCAGCAGGATAAAGAGGTGACGGCGAAGGCCGTGGTCAAACCGGTGCCGGAGCGGATGCTGAGCTATATCGAGAGCGATGTGATGGAGGGGCTGTCATCGCCTTGCATTCAGGAGGTGAGTCATGTAGTGTACCCGCCGTGTTACGCCGAGAATGAATTATCGGCATGGGAAGAACGACTTTCACCTGAGCCTCTACGGACAGTGATGGAAGTTGTCACGAAAGATATCACATTGGAATTGATACCATGATCCCTCGCAGGAAGACGCATCAGGTGCGTATAGGACAGGTGGCGGTCGGCAGTGATGCGCCGGTGATGGTGCAGTCGATGACGAATACCGATACCGCCGATGTGGCGGCCAGTGTCGCGCAGGTCAAGGAACTGGCGGATGCCGGATCGGAGGTGGTGCGCCTGACTGTCAATAACGAAGCGTCGGCGGCGGCGATCCCGCAGATTGTGGAGCAGCTGGCGGCGAAGGGCTGTCATGTGCCGCTGGTCGGTGACTTTCATTATAACGGGCACCGCCTGCTGGCCGACTATCCCGAGATGGCGGCGGCGCTGGCCAAATACCGGATCAATCCCGGCAATGTCGGGTTCGGCGCCAAGCATGACCGGCAGTTCTCCGAGATGATCGAACAGGCGATTCGTTATGACAAGCCGGTGCGTATCGGGGTGAACTGGGGGAGTCTCGACCCGTCGGTGCTGGCGCGGCTGATGGATGACAATGCGACGCGCGATGTGCCGCTCACTGCCGAGGAAGTCGGGCGTGAGGCGCTGATTATCTCGGCGCTGGAGAGTGCAGAGATGGCGGAGTCGATCGGGCTGCCGTCGGATCGCATCATTCTCTCCTGCAAGGTCAGCAAGGTGCAGGAGCTGGTGGCGGTATACCGCGAACTGGCAAAACGCTGTCAGTATCCGTTGCATCTGGGTCTGACTGAGGCAGGGATGGGCTCCAAAGGCATCGTGTCCTCGACGGCGGCGCTCAGTGTGCTGTTGCAGGAGGGCATCGGCGATACGATCCGTATTTCTCTGACGCCTCGTCCGGGTGAATCGCGCACCGAAGAAGTAATCGTGGCGCAGGAGATTCTGCAGACGATGGGGCTGCGCTCCTTTGTGCCGATGGTGGTGGCCTGCCCCGGTTGCGGGCGCACGACCAGCACCTTCTTTCAGGAACTGGCGGAGGATATCCAGACCTATCTGCGGCATCAGATGCCGGTGTGGAAACAATCCTATGAGGGGGTAGAAGACATGACGGTGGCGGTGATGGGCTGCATCGTCAACGGGCCAGGTGAATCCCGCCATGCGAATATCGGCATTTCACTGCCGGGGACGGGGGAGACACCGGCGGCGCCGGTGTTTGAGGACGGCAAGAAAACCGTGACGTTGCGTGGTGACACCATCGCGCAGGATTTCACAGCATTGGTGGATGCGTATGTTGCGCGCAGCTACCGTAAAAAAGAACAGAAGGATGCTGCATAAATGGCGAATCAATTGAACCCGGTTCGGGGGACGCACGATCTTTTCGGTGAGGCACAACGGCTGCATCGGTATGTCTGCGATACGGCGCGTGAGCGGGCGGCCTGTTTCGGGTATGAGGAAGTGTCTCCGCCGATTTTCGAGCTTAGTGAGGTGTTTCATCGGACGCTCGGGGATACCTCCGATGTGGTCAGCAAAGAGACCTACACCTTCGACGATCGGGGCGGGGAGTCTATCACGTTGCGGCCGGAATTTACCGCGTCGATTGTGCGCGGGTTTATCTCCAACGGGCTGACGCAGCAATTGCCATATAAGTCTTTTTACGCCGGTCCGGCCTTCCGTTATGAGCGTCCGCAAAAGGGGCGACTGCGCCAGTTCCACCAGATCGGGATCGAGGTGCTGGGCGCCGATCAGCCGTGGCACGATGTCGAGGTGATCGACTGTTCGGCGGAGGTGCTGCGTGCGCTTGGATTGCTGGAGCATGTGACGCTGGAAATCAATTCGCTGGGGGATGTGGCGTCGCGCACGGCATATCGCGAAATGCTGGTGTCGTATTTCCGCGATCACAAGGATTCCCTGTCGGAAGAAAGCCGCGAGCGGCTGGAGCGCAACCCGCTGCGTATTCTGGATTCCAAGCAGGAGTCCGACCGCCAGATTGTGGCGGATGCGCCGGACATGCAATCCTGCTTCACAGACGAGGCTAAGGCATGGTTTGAAAAAGTTAAACTAGGACTTGATGCCCTGCAAATTTCGTATATGGTCAGTCCACGCTTGGTGCGGGGTCTGGATTATTATACCCATACCGTGTTTGAGTGGACGACGGATGTCCTCGGCGCTCAAAACACAGTGCTGGCAGGTGGTCGGTATGACGGTCTGGTGCAGCAGATGGGTGGACCCGACATCCCTGGAATCGGCTGGGCCGCCGGGGTGGAGCGCCTAAGTCTGGCTATGCAGGAATGTCATGCGGCAGCAGTGCCGGGCACAGCGGTGCCGGTGGTAGTGGTGCCGATGGGTGAAGCAGCAGTGATTACTGCGCTCAGTGTGGCACACCAGCTACGCCAGCAAGGGGTACGGGCGGAAATGATCCAGCATAAGAATGTGGGCAAGGCAATGAAGAAAGCCGATACACTTGGAGCCCAGATCGCAGTGCTGATTGGAGACGATGAAATGAAACAGGGCTTATTGACCCTCAAAGACTTAAGTAGCGGAACGCAGGAATCCATCGCGCAGGATGCGCTGCTGGGCTATGTGACACAAATGGCATGAACCAACGATAATCTATGATACCTGAAGAAAAACTGGACATGCTGCTGAAACGGCATGCGGAATTGAGTGATAGTCTGGCGAAACCCGAAATTGCATCGAGTGGGCAGTTCGGTAAACTTTCACGCGAACTCTCTGAACTGACGCCGGTGGTGGAATCCATCCTGAGCTTGCGGCAGGCACGTCAGGAGCTGGACGATGTTGAAAGCATCCTCACTGATGGGGATTCCGACGAGGAAATGAAATCGCTGGCGCGGGAAGAGAAATCGCAGTTGCTCAAGCTGGTGCCACAGCTGGAACAGGAAGTGCAGGTGGCGCTGCTGCCGAAAGACGAAGCGGATGCGCGTAACGTGATTTTAGAAGTGCGCGCAGGCACAGGCGGCGATGAGGCCGGGCTGTTCGCGATGGAACTGTACCGTATGTATCAACGATTTGCGGAAGCGATGGGCTGGAAATTTGAAGTGATGGATATGTCCGAGACCGGCATTGGCGGGATCAAGGAGGCGAGCGCTTCCATTTCCGGCAAGAATGTGTTCGGGAAGCTGAAATTCGAGTCCGGTGTGCATCGTGTGCAGCGGGTGCCGGAGACGGAATCCGGTGGGCGAATTCATACCTCGGCGGCGACGGTGGCGGTGCTGCCGGAAGCCGAAGAAGTGGATGTGCAGATTGAAGAGAAAGACCTGCGTATTGATGTGTTCCGCGCCAGCGGGCCGGGCGGGCAGTCGGTGAATACGACCGATAGCGCGGTGCGGATTGTGCATATCCCGACCGGGATCACGGTGCAGCAGCAGGATGAGAAATCGCAGCATAAGAACAAGGCGAAAGCGATGAAGATTTTGCGGGCGCGTCTGTATGACGCCGAGCGTGAGAAAGCGATGAAGGAACGTGCCGATACGCGGCGCGGGCAGGTCGGTTCCGGTGACCGCTCGGAGCGTATCCGTACCTATAACTTCCCGCAGGGGCGGGTGACGGATCACCGCATCAATCTGACGCTCTATAAGATCGATGAGATCATGAATGGCGAAGGGTTAAGAGAAGTAACCGATGCGCTGATTACTGCCGATGAAGCGGCACGCATGTCGGCGATGGCCGAGGAAGTGGGAGCATAAGATGGTGGCATCCGAAGCGATGGTATGGACAGACCGCGATGTGCCGGACAATTTGAACCCGGCGCAATTGTTGGAATGGGGCGTGCGGCGTCTGGAGGAAGCAGAGATTGAGAGCGCGGTGATTGACGCGCGACTGCTGCTCGAACATGCGCTGGGCGTGACGCGTGAGGCCTTGCTGCAAAATGAAGTGGCGATCAGTGACAGCCATGTGGTGCTGTATGATGCCCTGATTGCGCGGCGGCTGCAGTTTGAGCCGGTATCGCGCATTATCGGCCACCGGGATTTCTGGAAGCATCGCTTTACGGTGACACCGGCGACGCTGGATCCGCGCCCGGATAGTGAGACGGTGATTGAGGCGGTGCTGAAATATGTGCCGCAGACGGATGCGCCGATCGGTATCCTCGACCTTGGCACCGGTACGGGCTGTTTGCTCCTGTCGCTGCTGGGTGAATATCCGCAGGCGCTGGGTGTCGGGGTGGATCAAAGCGAGGATGCGCTTAAGGTGGCGCGTGGGAATGCGTTGCGCCTTGAGATGGCGGAACGGGCGATGTTCGAGCGTTCCGACTGGTGTTCCAACGTGCGCGGCACGTTTGATGTGATCGTGGCCAACCCGCCGTATGTTGCGGAGAAGGACCGATTTAACCTGATGCCGGATGTGCGGGATTACGATCCTCCGGCAGCATTGTTCGGCGGTGCGGACGGGCTGGATGCCTACCGCGCGATTTTACCGGCGCTGCGTGCACATATGACGCCTTCGTCACTGGCCTTCTTTGAGATTGGGGCAGGGCAGGAGGCGGATGTAGAATCGTTGGCCGCATCGTACGGCTACCGGTTTGTTGCGCTCAGTCACGATCTTGCCGGTATTGGCCGGGTGGTGGTGCTGGCGTATGACAACACCAACGATGTAAACCGAGAAAAGGAAGAATCATGAGAAAAAAAATGCATATGTCGGGAGGCGGTAACAATCGCCCATCGAACAAGCATCGCCGCCATAGCGGTGGCAATAAGCGTGGTGGTGGTGCCGGGAGGCATTCGGACAGCGATTTCGTATCGCCGCAACAGCGTAAACATGCGATGAATGCGCGCGACCGTTATATCGGTCTGGGTAAGGACGCATTGTCTGCCGGTGATCGGGTAGAAGCCGAGTATTACTTCCAGCATGCGGAGCATTACCTGCGGGTGATCAATCTGGCAGATGAGCAATTCCAGGCGCGCAATAACAAGAAAGCTGCGTCTAATGACGATAACGGCGCTGAGGCAGACGGTGATGACACCTCTGTGAAGCAGGCATCCAACGACGATAGTGCTGACGATGAAGCGCCGAAGACCCGTCGCCGTGCTGCGCCGAAGAAGACGGAAGACGATGACAACAAGGGTAATGTTGCTGAGGAAGTGAATCTGGAAGCGATTCTTCCGGAACCAAAAGCAGCGCAGAGCTAAGCGACGGCGCTAATCATCCTGACGGATGGCGATGACGGTGCCCAGGGGCGACCTGCCGTAAATACGTTCAGGAAAGCGGCTGTGTTCCGGTTTGACCTCTAAGAAAACCGGCGGCTCGTCAGGCTTGTGTTTCTTTCTTTCTTTCTCGGTAAAGCCTTCGAGCAATCGGCGCGTGCCTGATAGCACCACACAATCGCCAGAGCATGTTTCATTGGATGAGGCTTGGATGTCGGCGCCGGTAAGGCGGCGGCTATCGAACACATCGAACGCCAGATTGTTTTGACTTTTGTGCTGGCGGTATTGCAGGGCGAAATCCAACAATGCCTGCGTGGCGCTCAGTGGATCGTATCCGCTATCCTTGCCTTTCTGTGATACTGGCGGTCGGATTTTGGGATTGTCCGGCGGATCGACAGTACTAGAAGTAACATTGCCTTTCATATCGTATAGGATACTGACATGACGTTGCTTCTTGCGCCGGATGACGCTGGCGTTGAAGCGTTGTGGGATGAATGCTGTCTCGGTGACGATGCCGCTAATCACCGCGTTGCGCTCTTGCTTACTGAATAGTTTGGCAATGCCGGAGGTCTTCAGTGACGCATGCATTTCGTACTGGCCGTTTTCCTGTTTCCACGATGCCCAGATTTTGCCGATGCGGATACCGTTCCAGTAAATACGGTAGCGCGCTTCCTCCTGTGTCGGATATGGCGCCACATCCGGCTGTCTCGTAATAGATTTTGCCTGCGCTTCCTGCCATGATACCGGGGCGGTCAGGACAAGCGCCAGGCATACCAACCACCATTTTAATCGCATAGGCTCTTGAGCTTTCTGTCGTTTGTACCAATATATGATTATATCACAGAAACACATGCCGTAAGAAAGGGTTTTGGCGTATGAACGTGGATAAGTATACCGAGCAGGCACTGCAGCTGGTGCAGGGTGGCAAGACGGAAGCCATGAAGCGGAAGCATCAGCAATTCACGCCGGAACATTTGCTGTTTGCGGCGTTTGGGCAAAAAGACAGCCATATCAGTGATTTGTTGAAGTCTGCCGGTGGCAAGGTCAGCCTTATCAAAAAGGATATCGAAGCGGCGCTGAAGGAATTACCGGAAGTAGAAGGCAGTGGTGCCGGGCAGCTTTATCTGGACCCGAAAACCGCGCGATTGTTGGCAAATGCTGAGGAATTGGCCGAAAAAGTCGGTGATGAATTCGTGACGGCGGAGTATATCCTGCTGGCGATTTCGCTGGAAGAAAGCACCAAGGCATCGTCCATTCTCAAGAATGGCGGGGTGACGCCGCAGTCGTTACGCACGGCCATTAAGGACATGCGTGGCGGGCGGACGGCATCCAGCCCCAATGCTGAGGGGCAATATCAGGCGTTGAAGAAATATACCAAGGACCTGACCGAGGCGGCGGAGCTGAACAAGCTCGATCCGGTGATCGGGCGGGATGAAGAGATTCGCCGGTCGATGCAGGTGTTGTCGCGGCGCACTAAAAATAACCCGGTGCTGATCGGTGAGCCGGGGGTGGGGAAGACCGCCATCGTTGAAGGGCTGGCGCAGCGCATCATTGCCGGGGATGTACCGGAGAATCTGAAAGAGAAGCGGCTGCTGTCGCTTGACCTTGGCGCGTTGATTGCCGGGGCGAAGTTCCGCGGCGAATTCGAGGAGCGCCTGAAAGCCGTGCTGGCGGAGATTCATGCCAGCGAGGGCGAGGTGATCCTGTTTATTGACGAGTTGCATACGCTGGTTGGTGCCGGGGCGTCGGAAGGCTCGATGGATGCGTCCAACCTGCTCAAGCCTGCGCTGGCGCGCGGTGAGCTGCATTGTATCGGGGCGACTACCCTTAATGAGTACCGCAAATATATTGAGAAGGATGCGGCACTGGCGCGGCGCTTCCAGTCGGTGTTCGTGGCGGAGCCGACGGTGGAGGATACGATTTCCATCCTGCGCGGGCTGAAGGAAAAATACGAGGTGCATCACGGCATCAAGATTGCTGACGGGGCGATTGTGGCAGCGGCGACGCTATCCAACCGCTACATCACCGATCGATTCCTGCCGGATAAGGCCATCGATCTGATGGATGAGGCGGCGTCGCGTCTGCGTATGGAAGTGGACAGTAAACCCGAAGAGCTGGACGAGCTGGATCGCAAGATCATTCAGCTCAAGATCGAACGCGAGGCGTTGAAGAAAGAAGCCGACAAGGCATCCAAGGAGCGTCTGGAAAAGCTGGAAGGCGAGTTGGAAACGCTGGAGAAGGAATCCAAGGCGCTGAGTGAACGCTGGCAGTCCGAGAAGGCCAGGCTGGCGGGATCGAGCGAACTCAAGGAGAAGCTGGAACAGGCGCGTGCCGAGCTGGAAGAGAAGCAGCGGGCGGGTGATCTGGAACGTGCCAGCGAGTTGCAATACGGTATTATCCCGACGCTGGTCAAGCAGCTTGAAGACGCGGACGGCAAACCGGAAGACGGCTCCGCCGAGCATCTGGTGAAGGAGACGGTGACCGATCAGGACATTGCGTCCATCGTGGCGCGCTGGACAGGTATTCCGGTCGAAAAGATGCTGGAAGGCGAGCGCGACAAGTTGCTGCGTATGGAAGACGAGTTGCGTGGCAGCGTGGTCGGTCAGGAAGAAGCGCTGGTGGCAGTGGCCAATGCGGTGCGTCGTGCGCGTGCCGGACTGGGCGATCCGGCGCGGCCGATCGGGTCGTTTCTATTCCTCGGGCCGACCGGGGTCGGGAAGACCGAGCTGACCAAGGCGCTGGCGCGGTTCATCTTTGACGATGAGCAGGCGATTCTGCGGATTGATATGTCGGAATATATGGAGAAGCACGCAGTGGCGCGGCTGATCGGCGCGCCTCCGGGCTATGTCGGCTATGAAGAAGGCGGGGTGATTACCGAGTCGGTGCGCCGCCGTCCGTATCAGGTGCTGCTGTTCGATGAGATCGAGAAAGCGCATCCGGACGTGTTCAATATCCTGCTGCAAGTGCTGGATGAAGGGCGATTGACCGACGGGCATGGCCGCACGGTCGATTTCCGCAATACCATCATTGTGCTGACCTCCAATATAGGGGCGCATCACATTGCCGAGCTGGCGGATGGCGAGAGCATGGAGCTGGTGCGCGGTAAGGTGATGGATGAGTTGCGGGCGCATTTCCGTCCGGAATTCCTCAACCGTCTGGATGAGACCATTCTCTTCAACCGTCTGGGGCGCGAGCTGATGCGTGACATTGTGCAGATTCAACTGGCACGACTGACCACGCGGCTGGAAGAGCAGCACATCCTCCTGCATCTGGACGATAAGGCACTCGACTGGCTGGCCAGTGCCGGGTATGACCCGGTTTACGGTGCGCGGCCGCTTAAACGCGTGATCCAGCGGTCACTGGAGAATCCGCTGGCGGTCAAGCTGCTGGAAGGCTCGGTGACGGACGGTGCCGAGGTGTCGGTAACGGCGGATGAAGACGGCTTGCTGTTCGATCTACCAGAGAAGAAGGCACTCAAGGTGGTGTAAAACGCGCGACGGATGATTATTCGTTGGTGATTTCTTTTGCCGGTTTGCTGGCTACCGGAGGCAACATGGCATCCGTTTCCGCAGCTGCGATTCGGCTTTCTTTTGCTTTACGCAGTTCCGCGATTTGCGTTTGCGCATTAGCAACCGTTCGGTTGAAGCGGTCTTTCTCTTTGCCTTTCAGGACGTCACCACCCGCGAATTTTATCCCGGCCGGGTTAACCTTGCGACCGTTCTTGACAATCTCATAGTGCAAATGCGGGCCGGTGGAACGGCCGGTGGTACCGACATAGGCGACCACTTGCCCCTGTTTCACCCGCGAGCCTCTGCGGATGCCTTTGCCGAAGCGGTTGAGGTGGGCATAGGCAGTAGAATAGGTGCCGTTATGGCGGATCATCAGATAATTGCCGTAACCGCCCTTGCGAGAGGCGAAGCTGACGGTGCCGTCACCGGCGGCGTAGATTGGTGTGCCGCGCGGGGCGGCGAAGTCAATCCCGGTATGCATTTTAGAATAGCCGAGGATCGGGTGGCGGCGCATGCCGAATTTTGACGAAATGCGGGCGCCGTCGATCGGGGTCTTCAGCAGCGCCTTCTTCACGCTTTCCCCTTTCGGCGTATAATAGAGTACGGTGCCGTCCGCTTTCTGATGGCGGTAAATACGGAAGGTCTTGCCGCGGGTTTTCAGTTCGGCATAAATCAGGTTGCCGGAGCCGACGAACTCACCGTCATTGGTGACTTTCTTCTCATATAAGGCTTCAAATTCGTCGCCTTCGCGAATATCACGTTGAAAGTCAATATCATAGCTGTATTCGCGGATCATGTTGGCGATGGTGCCGTTCGGTACACCTTCGCGCTGCGCACTTAAATACAGGCTGCTATCAATGGTGCCCTGACCCCAGTTTAGCTCAGTCGTCACGGGTTTTTTGATCTTTTTGACCTGAAAGTCACCGCTTTCATTGCCGGTGACACTGACCTGCTCGATTTTGCTCAGCGTTATAATCATGGTTTTCAGCCAGGCGGCATCGTCGCCTTCGCGCTTCTCGTCATGACCCAGTGTCAGGTTGATCTTATGGCCGACCTTCAGTTTACGCGGGTCGAAGGTCTTCTTCATTTTCTGTACCAGATCAAAGGCGGCCTTATGTGCGACACCATGTTCGGTCAGGATACTGATCAGGTTATCGCCGGAGCTGATGACCACTTCTTCCTTCTTCGGCCATTTCGGCGGTTCGGGAATCACAATTTTCGGTTCGGCAATAGTGGGAGCGGCTTCTACCTGCTGCGGCTCGTCTTTCGTCAGCGTGAAGTTCATTTCCGGCATGCTGAGGCCGGAGACCCACTGACCGGCCAGCGACATGCCAATACCAAACACAGTGCCAACAACGAACCATGAGGTTCGCAGTCGATTGGCACGGCTGGTAGGCAGCCCACTGATTTGTGCGCCGGAATACTCCTTGGAATATTTATTCATGCGGGCTTCTAAACCTTCGCTTTATATACATACGTATTGACACAACTATATCATACACGGGAAAGGAACGTAAAGGTTTCGGGCAGAAATGACAATAAAAAAACTAAATATAGTAGGTGTACTACCATAGTATCACTATATGCTTGTAATTGTCACATAAAAACACCATCGAAACTACCTGATATATAGGTCAAAAATACTGAAATATAAGGGCGATAAGAGGGGGTTTTTGACAAAAATTTACTTTCTCTAAATTAGCGCTTGACGAGGCAGGGTCACATCAGTATGTTGCGGCACTCCGCAGAGGCCGGAAATGCTGCTGTGGAACGCGCGAGAAGCCTGAATTCCTACTGTTTGGGCAGATTAGGCGCACAGATTTGGAAATACAAATTAAGAGATGTAGTAATGCCTACGATTAACCAGTTGGTCCGTAAGCCTCGTAAGCCGCTGACAAAGCGCAACAAAGTGCCGGCAATGGAAGCCTGCCCTCAAAAACGAGGTGTATGTACACGTGTTTATACCACCACCCCTAAGAAACCGAACTCCGCATTGCGTAAGGTTGCCCGTGTGCGCCTGACCAATGGGTTTGAGGTAACGAGCTATATTCCGGGTGAGGGACATAACCTGCAAGAACACTCTGTAGTAATGATTCGCGGCGGTCGTGTAAAAGACTTGCCGGGTGTGCGTTATCACATCATTCGCGGTACGCTCGATACGCAGGGCGTGAAAGACCGTAAGCAAAATCGTTCGAAATACGGCGCTAAGCGTCCTAAATAAGGGTAGAGAGATATGTCACGTCGTCATAGAGCCACTAAACGTCCTGTATTGCCTGATGCCAAGTTCGGCAGCCGAGTTCTGACCAAATTCATGAATGGGTTGATGCTGCAGGGTAAAAAATCTGCCGCGGAAGGCATTGTTTACGGTGCACTGGATATTATTCAGACCAAAACCGG
>JAUIJX010000147.1 GCA_030430795.1 Alphaproteobacteria bacterium
CAGGGCAGGATAACGTAGGGAATCCCGGCGATGATTAGCAACAGGTTTGGCTTGGTCAGCCGCCACCACTCACCGAGAAGAATAATCGCCGCAGCAATGACAAAGAGTAGCCAGATGGCGCCACCCATCCACACGGCGCCAAAAGCAATGGCGGCAAACACGGAAGCGGAGAGAATACGCAGCTTAAGGTCGGAGAATTGGCTCGATTTACCCGGTACAGTTGCCATAGCGGCGCTCCCGTTGCGAAAAATCATCGCAAGCCAGTGTCAAATGTTCCGGAGTAAAGTCCGGCCACAGCGTGTCGGTGAAATAAAGCTCGGTATAGGCTGACTGCCACAGCATGAAATTGCTCAGCCGTTGCTCACCACCGGTACGGATCAGCAAATCCAGCTCCGGCAGGCTTTGTGTAAACAGCTCAGCATTGATGCGTTCTTCAGTGATCTCGGCGGGGGTAAGTTCCCCGTCCGCCACTTGCTGGCACAGATGCTGGATGCCGCGCATCATCTCCTGACGCGCACCATAGCTCAGGCATACCGTCAGATGAAAATCGGAGAATGCGCTGGTTTTAGCCTCAGCTTCATCAATCAATGCCTGTACATCGGGCGGAAGCTTTTCCTTCTCACCAATCACATGCAGGCGGATCTGGTTCTCAATCAGTGCGTCCAGCTCGGTCTCCAGATACGTCTTCAACAGCTGCATCAACTCTTTCACTTCATCGGCAGGGCGGTTCCAGTTCTCGGAAGAAAAGGCGTAAACGGTGAGATAGGGGATGCCAAGTTCCCGGCAATGCGGCAACAGGCGGCGGAGCGCCTCAGCCCCTTTTTTATGTCCGGCGGCGCGAGGGAGAAGCCGTTTCTTTGCCCACCTGCCATTGCCGTCCATGATGATGGCGACATGCTGCGGAGTGTTCGCAGCGGCTGGCGTATTGGTGATCGATAGGGCGGGCTTCATGCAGCGGGCGCTAGACAGTCATGATGTCTTTTTCTTTGCTGGCCAGCAAGTCATCGATTTTTTTGACGAAATCATCCGTCATTTTCTGAATAACGTCGGACTGTCCATGCATTTCATCCTGAGAAATATTGCCGTCTTTCTCATCTTTCTTGAGTTGGTCCATACCGTCCCGGCGGACATTGCGCACAGCAATACGTGCATTTTCAGCATATTTCCCGGCAATCTTCACCAGGTCTTTGCGACGCTCTTCCGTCAGTTCCGGCAGTGGTACGCGCACCGTCTGCCCGTCACTGGCCGGGTTAAGCCCCAGATTCGAATCACGGATGGCTTTCTCTACCGCACCTACCATACCTTTGTCCCAGACCTGTACGGTAATCATGCGGGCTTCTGGCACGTTAATATTGCCTACCTGATTGATCGGCATGCTTGATCCATAGGCTTCTACCATGATCGGCTCCAGCAGGCTGGCAGATGCACGGCCGGTGCGCAGGCCGGAGAACTCCTGTTTCAGTGCGGCTATGGCACCATCCATACGGCGTGATAAATCGTCTTTGTTCATCAGAGACTCCTACGTCAGACAATAAGTTTATTCGGTTATAATCGTGTGCTTGCCTTTACCGGCGAGGACACGGGCAAACTGCCCCTGCTCATGGATTGAGAACACCAGAATAGGGATGTGGCTCTCTCTGGCAAGCGAGATAGCCGGTGCATCCATCACTTTAAGATCACGTGATAACACATCGAGATATGATAATTTTTCGATATGTTTTGCCTTCTTGTCCTTACGCGGGTCGGAGGTATAGACTCCATCCACCTGTGTGCCTTTCAGCAAAGCGTCACACCCCATCTCGCTGGCGCGCAACGCGGCGGCGGTATCCGTGGTGAAGAAGGGATTACCCGTCCCGGCGGCAAAAATAACAACGCGGCCACGCTCCAGATGGCGCAATGCCCGGCGGCGGATATACGGCTCACAAATCTCCATCATATGGATGGCGGAAAGCACGCGTGTGTCCAGCCCTTCGCGTTCCAGAGAATTCTGGACGGCCAGTGCATTCAGGACGGTGGCTAGCATACCCATATAATCGGCGCTGGAACGCTCCATGCCACGGGCAGCGGCGGACATGCCGCGATAAATATTACCGCCACCAACGACAATGCAGACCTGCACGCCCATGCGTGCCACTTCCTTGATGTCTTTGCTGATACGGTCGATGATCTGGTCGTCCTGCCCGTAGGAAAGATCCCCCATCAACGCTTCGCCGGAGACCTTGATCAGGACTCGTTTATAAAGCGGTGCATCGTCGGGTTGTATGGCAGGTTCAGGCATAATGCATGTGTTTTAATGTAAAACACCGGCTTCCGCAAAAGGTTTTTGCACGGAAAAGACGAAGATCGTAGAACAAAAAAGCCCGGCTGATAGCCGGGCCTTTTATTTTTTATTGCTACGGATAATTAACCAGCAGCGGCAGCAGCCACTTCGGCAGCGAAGTCGGAGTCTTCTTTCTCCACGCCTTCACCGAGCACAAACATTGCATAATTGCTGATGCTGATCTCCGTGCCGGCATCTTTCGCTGCGGCATCAATCGCTTCCTGTACCTTGATTTTGCCGTCGATCACGAAAATCTGTTCCAGCAGTACGATTTCCTCGTAATACTTACGGATACGGCCTTCGACCATCTTCTCGGCAATCTCGGCAGGCTTGCCGGAGGCAATCGCTTGTTCTTTCAATACGCTGCGCTCACGCTCGATGGAATCGGCGCTCACACCGTCGCGGTTGAGTGCTTCCGGCTTGGCAGCGGCAATATGCATCGCCACTTGCTTGCCGATTTCCTGTGCTTTGTCAGCGGCAGGGGTTTCAACAGCCAGCAACACGCCGATTTTACCCAGACCCGGCTTGGTTGCATTGTGAATGTAGGATGCGACATAGCCGCTCTTGGCTTCCACGATGGTACTGCGGCGCAGTTCCATGTTTTCGCCAATCGTGCTGATCGCGTTGGTGATTTCCTCAGCTACTGTGCGTCCCGTGCCCGGATAGTCGGCGGCCTTGATGGCATCGATGCTGCCATCCGTGCCGAGGGCGATAGAAGCGATATTTTCTACCAGCGCCTGAAACTGCTCGTTACGTGCTACGAAGTCCGTTTCAGCGTTAAGCTCGATCATCGCGCCTTTGGTGCCATCGGTTGCAACGCCAACCAGACCTTCCGCAGCGGTACGACCGGACTTTTTGGCAGCCGCAGCCAGACCTTTGGTACGCAGCCAGTCAATCGCCGCTTCAATGTCACCATTGGTTTCTTCCAGTGCCTTTTTGCAGTCCAGCATACCGGCGCCGGTTTTCTCACGCAGTTCTTTAATCGCAGATGCTGAAATATCAGCCATAATTCTATCCTCTCAGTTTCGTAGTTATCCGTTGGCTTAGGATGCTTCCTTCATATCGCCGGAATCGTCATCACCGCCATCTTTGTCAGCTTTGGTGCTCTTTTTGGCAGCCGCTTTTTTCTTAGGGGCGGCCGTCTTGGCATCCTCAGCGTCAGCTTTTTTCTTAGGAGCTGCTTTTTTGGCCTTGGCAGCTGGCTTTTCAGCCCCGGCTTCTGCAGCAGGAGCCTCTTCCTCTTTCTTCTTAGCGGATTTTGCTGCCTGAGCGGTCGCCGCTTTCTTCGTAGTAGCAGAGGTTTTCGCTTCTTTAGCGTCTGCCTTCGCTTCCGCTGCTTTGGCAGGCGCTGCTTCAGCGGGTGCCGGAGCGGCTGGAGCATCAAACGCTTCCGGTGATTGTGGACGTGCGTCTTTGATCGTATCCGCAATCAGTTGGCAATACAGCTTGATAGCGCGGGTTGCATCGTCATTACCCGGAATCGGATAGTTGATGCCTTCGATCTCGGCGTTGGTATCAACCACAGCAACGGTTGGAATGTTCAGCTTGGTTGCTTCCTGTACGGCAAGGCTTTCCTTTACCGTATCCAGAATGAAGATCAGGTCCGGCGTACGGCCCATTTCTTTAATCCCACCCAGTGAGCGCTCCAGCTTGTCACGCTGACGTGACAGGTTCAGCAGCTCTTTCTTGGTGAAACCGACAGCTTCGCCGCTCAGTTGCTCTTCAAGGGTCTTCAGTTGCTTGATAGACGCCTGAATGGTGTTCCAGTTGGTCAGCAGACCACCCAGCCAGCGCTGGTTAATGTAGAACTGGCCGCAATCACGAGCCGCTTCAGCGATAATCTCACTAGCCTGACGTTTGGTGCCGACAAACAGGATTTTCCCGTTTTTAGACGCGACGTCACGTACTGCAGACAGTGCGCGATGCAGCATCGGAGCCGTTTGGCCAAGGTCGATAATATGGGTGTCATTGCGAACGCCGTAAATATAAGGCGCCATGCCTGGGTT
>JAUIJX010000005.1 GCA_030430795.1 Alphaproteobacteria bacterium
CCGCTGGATGTGCATTTGATGATTGAGCCGGCCGATCCGTTTATCGAGGCGTTCGCCAAGGCAGGCGCCGACATCTTGACCGTGCATGCCGAGGCCGGGCCGCATCTGCATCGCAGCCTGCAACTGATTAAAGCGCAAGGGATTCGCTGCGGCGTTTCCATCGTACCCACCACGCCTGCCAGCGCCCTTGCCCATGTGATGGACATTGCCGATCTGATTCTGGTGATGACGGTCAATCCCGGTTTTGGCGGGCAGTCTTTCATCCGCTCGCAGCTGGAGAAAATCAGCACGCTCCGGCAGATGATCGACGCATCGGGGCGCAGCATCGACCTCGAAGTGGACGGCGGCATCAATGCCGAGACCGCCAAAGAGGTTGTCGCCGCCGGAGCAGACATGCTGGTTGCCGGCTCCGCCGTGTTCCGTGGCAACCCGGACGAATACGCCGCCAATATTCAGGCACTCAAACAGGAGTAGCGGGCATGGCTGATGCAACGCCCATAGAGACACTGCAGCAATCGGTGAAGGCGCACCAGCAGGCGTGCCAGCAGTTCTTTCAGGAATACGGCGATGCATTTGCGGCGCTGGCCGACCGGATGGCCACCCTTTTTCAAAACGGCAACCGCCTGCTGCTCTGCGGCAATGGCGGCAGCACCTGCGACGCCATGCATATTGCAGGAGAATTCGTCGGACGCTTCCGGCGCGAACGTCAGGCACTTCCCGCCATCGCCCTGACGGCGGATTCCGGTATTCTGACCGCCGTCGGCAATGATTACGGGTTTGAACATATCTTTGCGCGGCAGGTGGAAGCACACGGGCAGGAAGGCGACATGCTGATCGGCCTGTCCACCTCCGGCACCAGCGCCAATGTTGTCGCCGCCCTTGCGACCGGGCGCGAGCGCGGCCTGCACACCATCCTGTTCACCGGTGAGAAAGGGCGCGGCCAGACCCACGTCGCCGATCAGGTGTTTGCGGTTTCCTCCACCGACACGGCGCGCATTCAGGAAGCACATATCACCGCCCTGCATATTCTGACTGACATGGTGGAACAGCAGCTCAGTGAGGCGACATGAATATCGGGGAAGCATTCTGCACCGCCAAGCTGCTTTACCTGAGCGCCACCTCGCCGCGCTCGTTGTTTGCGCGTGCCCGGCTGGAGAAATCGCCGCGCCCTGCCCTGTGGCCGGCAACCAATCCGCCGATTGGTAAAAAGATTCTCAAGCGGCGCTTCGACTTCGCCGGGTGCAGCATCGAGATGCCGGGGCGCATCACCTGGCTGGCGCCGGAAGCGAATGTCGAATGGCATTGTGAGTTGTTCAGCTTCTCATGGTTGCGCGAGATCGCCTCCAGCAAACTGAACAAGGAAGCTTCCAGCTTCGCGCGGGAATTCATCAACAGCTTCATCCTCGACACCGCCGAGCAGCCGGATATCGCATGGGATCCGAATGTGGCAGGCGAGCGGCTAGCCGAGTGGATGTATCATCTCGAATTCATCCTGAAAGGCAGCAGCAAAGCATTCCGTAAACGGCTGGCGCGCTCCATCATCCGCCATGTGCTTTATCTGCGCAAATGCGTCCGCCAGCGCGAGAATCACGATATGATCGCCGCGGTCTGGGGCATTCACGCCGCCACCAGCCGTTTCCGCGACATGCGCTGCTTCATCCATGATGCCGGGCAACATCTGCATGACATGATCAAGCATATGATTCTGGAAGACGGCATGCATATCTCCGCCAGCCCGGCGCGGCAGTTGCAGACGTTGCAAATCCTGATTGATATCCGCAACACCCTGCCGAACGATCACCCGCTTTATGCCGACATCGCCAAGCACGCTTACCGTATGGGAACGATGCTGCATTTCTGCTGCCACGGTGACGGGCGGCTGGCATTGTTCAACGGCAGCATCATGCAGGACCCGGCGCTGATCGCCCGCGCGCTGGAACTGGCCGGTGGCTCCACCGCCATGCCAATGGTGAGCAGCAACGGCCTGTGCCGCCTGCAACGCAAACAGACCTGCGCCTTCCTGCTGGCCAACGCCCCGGCCTATTCGCGGCAGGTGTTCTACGGCCCGCTTTCCATGGAACTCAGCGAAGGGAATGAGCGTATCGTGGTCAATTGCGGCGCGTATTTCGGTACCGATGAGTTATGGATGAACGCGGTGAAAAACCCGGCAGCGCATTCGACCCTGTCGATCGATCGCTCAGCAGCGGACGGTGACGGTAAGCATGAGGCCGAGGCACCGGATATCGAAGCGCATGAAGAGACAATGGATCCGTCCATCGTCGCCAAGCTGACCCCATATAAAGGCGTAACGCATCAGCGCGAGTTGGTGATGGCCAAGCATGGCGAGCAGCTCAGCGGCAAGGACATCATCACCTGCACGGAAGAAGCGGCGCATAGCCATGCGACCCTGCGCTTCCACCTGCACCCCGACATACGCTGCCAGAAAGAGACCAACCACTCAGTGCAGCTAACCTCTGTTTCCGGCAAGGTGTGGCTGTTTGAAAATCTCTCCGGCACGCTGTCGATTGAGGAGAGCGTCTATCTCGGCCATAACGGCAAGCCGCAAAAGACCCTGCAGATTGTGGTGACGCCGAATCTGGTGGCCGGGGAATGCAAAACCGAATGGACGTTCAAAAAGCGAGTGAAATAATCCTGCTTTAAGGACAAGGGTTTGGATTGGATTCATGGATGGATTCGATATCCAATAATACGTCCCGACTGAGCGTGACATCGAGGCTTCCGATATTCTCTTCCAACTGTTCGAGCGTGGTCGCCCCGATAATATTGGCAGTCAGGAACGGACGCGTATTGATATAGGCCAGACTCATCTGCGCCATCGACAGGCCATGCTTCTGCGCCACCTCATAATAGCGCCGGGTCGCCGTCTTCCCCTTGTCGTTATTATAACGCTGGAAGCGGTTGAACAGCGTCAGGCGTCCGTCCGGCGGCGCGGCGTCGATGTATTTCCCGCTCAGCATCCCGAAGGCCAGCGGCGAATAGGCCAGCAGCCCGCATTGCTCACGGATCGCCATTTCGGCCAGCCCGACTTCGAAGGTGCGGTTGAGCAGATTATACGGATTCTGAATACTGACGACGCGCGCCAGCCCCATCTCGCGCGACAGGCGCAGGCATTCGGCCATGCCCCACGGCGTCTCATTGGAAATCCCGATATGGCGTACCTTCCCCGCCTTCACCAGTTCGGTCATCGCCTCCAGTGACTCCTGCAGCGGCACACCGTCGTCGCCGCCATGCGTATAGCCGAGACGACCAAAGAAGTTGGTGGCACGCTCCGGCCAGTGCAGTTGATAGAGATCAATATAATCGGTTTGCAGGCGTTGCAGGCTGCCGTCACACGCCTCAAATATCTGGTCGCGGGTCAGGCGCGCGCCGCCGCGCAGATAGCCGAATTCCGCCGAGCGGCCAGTCACCTTGCTGGCGACGATCAGTTGATCGCGGTCGCTGCGCCCGGCCAGCCAACTGCCCAGAATGCACTCCGTGCTGCCCTGCGTTTCCTGCTTCGGCGGGACGGGATACATCTCCGCCGCATCGATGAAATTGATTCCGGCATCCACCGCGCGGTCGAGCTGCGCATGCCCTTCAGCTTCGCTGTTCTGCTCGCCCCATGTCATGGTGCCGAGGCAGAGCAGGCTGACCTTTATGTCGGTATTGCCAAGCGTCCGGTATTGCATGCCACAGGCATAGACCCAGACAGCAGACCAGTCAACCGCGTGGTGCGGCTATCCCTTCGCACAACAACTGGTCGCGCCTGCCTGATTCCACGGCATTTTTGCCAGCACCATCGCCAGGCCGCAGAAGCCAGTCAGTCCGGCAACGCTTAGCCCTGCGCCTATCAGGCCGGTCAACCACAGAAAGGATGAGCTCACCGTTGCAGCCAGCACACTGCCGAGAATCAGCAGCACCCCGATGGCCAGCTGCACCTGACGATCCAGCGGCAGCAGGTTCGAGCCTGAAGACTCCACCGGCAGCCCCGCCTCCTTCCACGCTGCGATACCGCCCTGCAAATGATAGAGCTCCATATCAGCGGTTTCTTCCAGCAGTTTGGTGCAGGCCATTTGCCCGCGCTTGCCAGACTGGCAGTGAATCACCAGTTTTTTGCCCTGATAATCCGGCAATGCGCCGCAGCATGCCTGCCCCAGCGGCAGCAACGTGGCGCCGGGGATGTGCGATGCCGCATATTCACCCGGTTCGCGCACATCCAGCACCACCGCTTCCCCGGCATCCATCCATGATTTAGCGGTCTCAGCGCCTATTTCCGATATTGGCATAACTATCCCCTATATTAGCATTATCTAATGTTTATTTTACGGCCTGCAATAGATCAAATAAAGCGTGGAAAGGATCGCCCTGACCTCCGGGCTAGCGATTTGATAGAGCATTTCCTGCCCGCGACGCTCCGCCGATACCAGCCCCTGCCCGCGCATGCGCGCCAGATGCTGAGACATAGCAGAATGCGATAAATTAACGCTTTTTGACAAAGCGCTCACGGTTTTATCCTCTTTGACCAGATGACACAGAATCATCAGGCGCTTGCGATTGGCCAGCAATTTCAGCATCGCTTCGGCCTCGGCAGCATTGCGCTCCATTGCCAGCAGTTCATCGGTGGCTTCATCTCTTTTCATATTGACAATATATGAGAATATGCTAAATTAATCAAGTAGAATTTATTTAACCCACGAGGCAAAGCATGAGTAAGAACTACCCTGAGATTACCAAACGTATTTCCAGCAACATGAAAACCCTGCGCAGTGACATCGGCGATACCATGCAGGGCTTTAGCGCCTTGGCCAAAGCCGCTACAGCAGATGGCGCGCTGGATAAAAAGACGAAAGAACTGATTGCACTGGCGATCGGCATCTCCACCCGTTGCGACGGCTGTATCGGCTTTCATACCGAGGCACTGGTGCGGCTCGGCGCCACGCGTGAAGAGATTGAGGAAAC
This sequence comes from Alphaproteobacteria bacterium, assembly GCA_030430795.1. Taxonomy (GTDB): domain Bacteria; phylum Pseudomonadota; class Alphaproteobacteria; order Rickettsiales; family UBA998; genus JAUIJX01. The sequence goes on from JAUIJX010000005.1 coordinate 4,960, forward strand.
CCTTGGCATGGCCATCTATATGGGCGGCGGCCCTTCCCTGATGTACGCAGCAGACGCCATGCTCGCTTACGAACAATACACGGAGGCGCAAGGGTAGGTCGGCTACGCGCGGAAATGCTCCAGTATTGTCCAGCCGCCGATGAGGATAAACCCCACGCCGGCAATCAGACGGAGCGGCACAGCATCCAGATGTTTTGCGGCACAGGTGCCGAGCACCACGGCAATGGCGGTAGATGCCACTAGCGCCAGTGACGCCGCCATGAATATCAGCCACGGGTTCTGCTCGCCTTTACTGGCGAACAGCATGGCGGCAAACTGTGTTTTGTCGCCCAACTCGGCAAGAAACACGGTCACAAAAATAGCAAATAACGGTGAAAAAGACATCGATCTCTCCAGTGGCCGGGCCTGATAACCATACGATACGAGCAACCACGCCCAGCCATGAGCGGTTGCCGATATCGTAGGTCTCACCAAGCCGTCACCGGCTGAAAATGCCATGCCCCTATCGGGTCAAGTATGTTGACATTTTCTCTCTCCGGGGAGGAGAAACGGTTACTCCCCTATGATGGGCGGCACGCTACGCGAAAACGCCGTTATGTACAACAGGAAATTTGAGGGGTTGATAATGGAGTTCGGCAGACAAATTCAGAACCCCGGCGGATGATAAGTTCCTGATTCATAGTATCAAAAATTCTTCAGCCAAAATCTCCCAAGTCAACCATATGAGTGCTAATGAAGAGCATACAATCAGGGCTCTCTTGTTCCTTGACTGCTCTTAACGCCAAGCATTCTGCCTACGGGTCTGATTGTCCAGCCCTGAAGAAGTAGTGAGCAAATCACAACGATAAAGGCGATGTTGAAATAATGCCCCTCCAGCCCTAGCATTACCGGAATGATGGCAAGATAGATGGGAATAGCTCCCCGTAGCCCCACCCATGAAATAAACGGGGCCTATATACCTAACTAGCCAGAAAATCATACAACATTGTTGCGTAATGGCTAGAAATTAACTCTTTATTAATATCTTCCGGTGTAGTACGATTATGATAGACAATAAACCGGAACGGGTTTAAATACACCACCCGTTCCGGCTGTGCAGATGCCTACCTAGTGACTAGGAGCGCTGCGATAGTGCTGAATCACTGTTTCCCACTTACCGTAGCGGAAACGATGATAAGCACGTACAAATACGGTCTTTAGACCCATAAATGTGCCCTTTCATCTGAGGGGGTTGCTAGGGGTGAGTGCAAGTACCGCAAAATACTTTATGCACTCCCCCGCCTTTACCCGCACATCATCCCCTCGTGACGATATACAGGCATTTCAGCCGCACAACGCGGCGAAATCTAAACTTCTGAACTTACTGGAAATGCAAAATCCGCTTGCAAAAACGCATGGATTTGCTACACTGAAATTCAGACTTCGATAGGCTGTAGCGCAGGTTCCAACAACTTTTGCTACGGCCTATTTCTATTTATAGCACACCCTCACCTTCGATGCAAACACGTAAAGGCGTCAAATTTCGCCATACGGCGCATATTTGCTATTTAGCACCCCACCCACCAGAGAATATGTCCTAACGCATCCTGATGCGCCCTATGGAGTCCTAGTTGCTATCATTCTGGTTGTATGCGGCAATCGCCAGTTGCGCAAATGATGGCGGAAGCTCTTTCTGCTTCACCTTGCTGTTCACATAATTGATGAATTTACCCTCGCCAATGTAGGTTTCACGCATCCAGCGGCGAAACTCTGCAAGCGCTTCATCGGGGTAGCACCAAACTTCTTGTGGATTGGTCTGCGCCTGAGGAAAAGAATCTGGAAAATTATGATCCCATTTCTGACGTTGCCCATACTTCTTATCTAGGTCATTTGTTGTCCAGTGCTTTCCCCATGACAGGCCTACGCTAATGTCAGGCACAAAAGAGCTATCAATGTGAATGCCGGCTTGCCCAAGAGTAACAATCATGTCCGATATTTCACGGAATATACTGAAAAAACCAGCAGGGACGGAGTTGTATGTAAGCGACACACGATCATGAAACTGTCGCCAGACCTCAGGCACAAAGTTATTCGGGTCGTAGCCGACTTGCGTATAAATGAAGTCATGCAGCGCCTTGCCAGCTAAAAGACGAAAGTTTTTCTGTGCCTGCTCCTTAGGGGCGTCAAAAGCATAATATTCAAGAGCGGCCAGACATACAAAGTCAGGATAGGCATGGAATGCGCCGCTTCTTTGTTTGATCTCCACGTAAGGGCGTTCAATTCCAATCCCTCTTTCCTCAAGTATCTGCTTTATTCTTGTGGTCATGGGGCTTGGTCTTGGAGATGCGTTTTCGTCTAAATCCCATTCTTGCCCCATCTCTACTATACGCGCGTTATTGACACCGCATAGCCTTGCCAATCCGCGACCGGTAAGGAACGCTGTCCCATCAGATAGAACGCCCATACCGATGCCATCAATCTCGACTTGTTTCTCAATAAACAGCTCCAGCTGGGGGTTTTGGCTAGTGATCGGATTTTGGGTGTTTGGCTGCACTAACACCTTGTCAGATATTTCTTTTTTGGTGATCGGATGCATCACTGCTTTTGCAACAGCATCAAACTCCGCATTAATCGGTTCTATCACTTTGTCTTTAGGCGGCATGGGTCAACTCCTTATAGGTCAGGCGGCGGTCTGTCATTCTGCCAATGGTCATGTCGATGAAGGTCATGGTATCGACGCTAGCAGTATTATGACGGAAAGAAAACTCGTTTACATAGCGATGCAGGTGCTTCACGCTCATGTGGTGATAGATGCCATAGTAACCGCGTTTCAGCAGCGCCCAAAAGGACTCAATACCGTTGGTATGAGCTTGTGCTTTGACGTACTCACCTACTGAGTGATTGACGGTCTGGTGATTGTATCCGGTCATGCTGGCATAAGAGCGGAAATTGTCAGTGTACACGGTAGAGCCGATAGCGACATTGTCAGTAATGAAGCCATGCAGGGTTTTACGGGTGGTGTCTGCAATCGGCTTGGCAACCACTTGGCCGCTACGGTCACGCGCACCGATCACCGGAGTTTTACCAACCCCGCCACGTCCGGCGTGGAGCTTCTTGTTCGCGTGTTTGTTCTTCTCTTTGCCGCCAATGTAGGTTTCGTCCACTTCTACCGTGCTACCCATGCCACCACCGGATGACATCCATGTTTCGCGGATGCGTTGCGCAAGGAACCATGCAGATTTTTGCGTGATGCCGAGTTCTTTGGCCATTTGTGTGGAGGGAATGCCCTTGCGAGCGGTGGTCATCATGTAAATAGCCATCAGCCACTTATGCAAGGGAAGGCGTGACTCAGCCAATACCGTACCAGTGCGCACACTGAAATGCTGGCGGCAATCGCGGCAACGGTAGGGCATGGGCTTATGGTCTTTGCACTCGTTGACATTGGTGCTGCCACAGTGACCACAGGTAGGCGTATCGCCCCAGCGCTTGTTTTCAAAGTACAGGCGAGCCGCTTCTTCATTCGGAATTTTCTGGAAAAATTCGTAGAGGCTGATAGTTTCTGGCTTAGTCATGATTCCTATTCCCATGTCGTTATGGAAATAAACTAGCCAAAATAACTTGGCTAGTCAAGCTGAATAATGGCTAGTTAGGTATATAGACCCCAAATAAACAGCTTTTCCTTCCAACTGAACCGCTCAAAAGCCAGACTGATAAATACAGCGATCGGACGGGCAACAAAAATGAGCATACCTGCGATGACAACGGACTTTGGAATGTCACCGATCAGCTCCGAAGGCGTAACCAGCAAACCGAGCAAAAGTAACATGCCTAGTTGGGAAAGCCATGCTATCCCGTCCATGAATTGCTGCACAACCTGTTTGGCTTTGTATTCATGGTTGCCAAGTAGCAATCCGGTGATATACGCGGCGAGGAAACCGCTACCACCTAAGAGATTAGTTGCGCCGAATACCAGCAGGCCACCGGCGAGAGCAAAAATAGGATACAAGCCGGAATCCAGTTTGATATGGTCAAAAAACCATATCAGCAACCGACCACCGGCGAAGCCAAGGGCGGCCCCAACGCCTATCTGTCGAAGGAAATCACCGGCAATATGCAGCCATGTGTTGCCGGTGTTTTGAGCCAGCAACAGTTCTACGAAGGTGAGTGTCAGGAAGATCGCCATCGGGTCGTTGATTCCTGATTCCACTTCAAGTGTATGTGATAATTTCGGTGCCAATTGTACACCACGCTGACGCAGCAGAAGAAATACGGCAGCGGCATCCGTGGAGGCAACAATCGAACCGAACAGAAACGCATATAACCACTCAACATGCAGGAAATACCACATGCCTGCGCCGGTAATACCGGCAGTAAGTAACACACCAACCGTGGCCAGAGAAAAAGCAGGACGTGCTGCTGCCCGAAAATGTTGCAAAGGAGTATGGATGCCGCCATCAAACAAGATGATGGCAAGGGCGAAAGAGCAAACCGAATAGCTGAGTTGCATATCGTTAAACACGATACCGCCGGGGCCATCCTGACCAAACAGCACACCAACACCAAGGAAAGCCAGAATTAACGGCGCGCCGGTACGGTTGGAAACGATGCCTGCCAGTATACTCAGACAGAGCAATAATCCACTAAAAAAAATAAATTGATTGGTGAACTCCATATCATTTCGACGCAAAATAAGTTTCTGAACAAAATATCAATTTTACTAATTTTAACAAGGGCTACCGCGAAGATTGTCGAACTTCTCCGTTCGCCTCACGAATCAATCCACTCTCTGGCATACATATCAGATACGACGACAAAAGAGCACCGTGTAGTGCAGCTACATAAGCGACGAGAGAGAAAGTAGATGATATTTTGTCTGATAGAGAATGGTGGTCGGAAGCGGACTGAGTTCGAACTTTTCTGACAGCTTTCTTGAGGAGTTTCAAGCCTATAATGATCTCTTCGAAAATCCGCCGGTGGAGTTTGGGGCGAAGATGTTTGTTTGGGCAAATTGTAACAAAAACTTAACCCATGAGTGCTACAATAGCACTCATGGCAGATGATGATAATATATCCGTCGAAACGCGAGATCATATCGAGCATGGCTTATTTAGTATTGCGGGTGTTCCAGTTGGATTTCCGGCAGGCGATCATATCGTTAGCTTCCGCCATATACTCAACACAGGCGTAAACAACCCCAATTGGGTTAATGTCCCCGGGCTTTACGATGCAATGGGGATCGACCAACAGACAGTTGATTTGTCTGCAGATGATGCTTTTACCCGTGCCTTTGAGAGTATTGTTGCCCGCAGTGTTGAAGAAATAAACGATGATGCATCGTTGCAAGCACTATTGGCAATGCCTTCATGGACTGTTGAAGAGAGATTGCAATGGGAGCGTGGCATCAGCGAAATTGTTAATCGCCACCATATGGAAACTCCCGGCCTGTCTGAGTATAGGGAGGTAACGCTCGGGGACGTGCGTGCAGAACGTAGGGTAGATGCACTTAACGAGCTATCAGAAGACATCGAAAATGGCACAACACGTTTGGAACATGATTGTGAAGCCATGTCGTTCGTTGAAGGAATGGCACTGCAGCTAGTGGAATCACATTTTCTGGATGACCGAAGAGAAACAGCTGCGGGTGATCTTAAGTATGCAGCCACTTACTATTATGCGAACGTGAATGTAAATTGGAGTAGGTATGATCCTTCTTTCGCCGCTCACGCGATTGTTGTCTCCTCTGCCACAGGAAATATTATTGAGGCTACGGTTAGAGATCATTCGTTTAACCCTTACAGAGAGACCGCTTCAAGTTTTGAAGATTTTTTGAATGGTGACATGATTTTGGCGGGAAGCCGAAGCATTTATCAGCTTAGTCAAGGCAATATGGTTCGAGGTATGCTTGGTCTTCAGGGCGGTATGATGAATCAAGCACTCGCTTTGCGCCGAGAGTCGGAAGACGGGTTTCCTAGTAACGATGAAATATACCGCTCAATCATCGAGCTATACAGAGAAGAAGGCCCAGCATTATTAGAGGAAGACATGCCAGATGACGTAAGGCAGGTTGTCTCATTAGCGATTGAGGTAGATAGGCGTCAGACCGCACCCCCAAGCTACAGCGTCAGTGACGGCGTTAGAGACGGGCGATTTATGTTACCAAGCATCGCTTTACTGGCTGAGTCTGCATCACGGCCAGAAAATCGTTTCAATCGAGCACTTGATGGTGAGACCTTTGCACAAACGGCTCGCTGGCTAATTGTTAGAGACTGGGAGCAACCTGCCCAAACAGATCAAAGAGAAATGCCTTCATTAGCGGATTTAGGGATCGTTGGCAGTCCTGATGATATACGAGGTGAACAAACTCCATCAATTAACCTGCCTCAGATGATTGCTGAAATGAACCGGGATTTGGGGTGAAAACATTAAGAGAAGCATCATTTTTATGATGATGCCTTATGCTCTATGCTTTGTCTCAGACCATATTCAGAGCACTTCATTAAATCAATGAGAGCGAAAAGGAATCGAACTCCTTATTTCACTGAAAAATATAACTTTATGCGCGAGTCGAGCCAATATAATTTCATTTTCGAAGCCTTAACCAAATGAATCGAACTTCGCCCAACCTCAGACCATGCGCCGCATTCCTATATAATCGCTGGAGAAAATTTAAGTTATGGTGGAGCCTAGGAGAGTCGAACTCCTGACCTCCTGAATGCAAATCAGGCGCTCTACCAGCTGAGCTAAGGCCCCACACGTCGTATGAAGGACATCATATCTAGGCAGAATTGCGAATTAGTCAAGTATAATCTGCAATTCTCCGGCCATCAGACTACTGAACGCCGTGGCCGTTACCCATGCTGCGATGCTGACGTCCGAATTCAGGACAATAGAGGTCACGATAGGTCGGATCATCAAATGCCAGCATGCGTCCGTGCGTCACGGTATCGATCGCCGCATGCGACAGCGACATGCCCCAGTCATAGTCTCCTGCGCCCATTTTTCCTTCAGCAAACAATTTGCCGACCGTCCGCTTGATGGTCTGCGCCACATCCATAAAATTGGACTTATGCTCCATCACGCCCTGCGCGTGGAACAGCTTGGCACGAATCGCGTCACGGATGGTGGCGAAATCATCATGCTCGAAGTCCGGCGCCGCCTCCCCTCTCTCGGGGCCACCCAGCCCCAGATAGGCCAGCCGCGCCGCCTCCCGGTATTCCGGCTTCAGGCGCTCCTGCACAAATTTGTCATTGGCCAGATCCGGATAGACCACTTCCACCTGATCCATATTCGACATGGCCACCCCGAAGGCCATACGGTCGATCACGTCGCGGAAGACGCCGGAACGGACATAAAGTTCGCGGTAGAGTTCCGGCTTAAGGGCATGGCCCTCCGCACCATTCATGTAATGAATACGCCATACTTCCTTACCCGGTTTTTGCAGTTCTTCCTTCAGAGCATCCTCCAGATGCAGCGAGCCAAGCCAGGTCGGGACAACACCGGCATGCTGGAACGATTCACTGAAGGTGATGGTACGGATATTCTGCGGATCAACGCTGGCTTCTTCCCCATCGACTGGTACGGCTGACGCCACCGGACGCTTGGACTTACGCGAGCTGATATTGCCATGATCGTCCTTGGTGACATAGAGGAAGTGCCCCATCGTATCTTCGTGGAAAATATTATGCTGATAATCTTCAAGCGTACCGGTCAGGGCGGCCATCGCCAGATCATTCGCTTCCGGGTCATTGCGTTCATGCTCGGTTGCATTTGCTGCGCTGTAGGGATTACGCGCGGCCACATTCGGTAGCACCCGCGGCTGCAGCTCCTTTTGCATCAGCAGCTTGGCGGCATGACTGAAATTCCGCGTATAGAGACGCTCCACCGAACCGGGATAGTTGAAGTAATTCAGCATATCTCCACCCTGGAAGGTGAATTTCATCATGTCTGCCAGCCCATAGGCATTCGTTGCGGCAGAGATGGCACGCAGCCCTCCACGGAACGGGTCAGAATTACTGCCGCCTTCGAAGAATTCGGTTTTGACGCCATGTGCATCGTTGACTTCGCGAATTTTCGTGTGTGCATCGTAAATCAACGCTCGTGCTGCGGGCAGACCAGAGCGTCGCGTGTTATCACTATGCGCAATCTGCACCTGCTGCGTCACTTTGCCATCGCTAAAGCCCATCTCTTTGAGGTGATCCGCCACAATGCTCATATGGCGCCGATAGGCTTCATTGTCGTAGGCACTGGCCATCACCTGATCCACACGCTGCATCACTTCCGGCGATTCAAACAACGGCACAATCCCCATAATCGCGCGTTTACCGCCCTTCTCACTCGCCGCCTGCAGGAATTCCGCCTCCAACAGGTTGCTGGTGTTTTCACATTCCGCCAGCACGTTCGCGGTGATCATTTCCGGGAAGTCGCGCGCCAGCGCCATGCGTTGCACAGTGTGATACGTGATCGGCATCGGATCCTTCAGGTCGTATTTCCGCCCCGGCCCGTTCTCTTTGATCTCGTCCCATTTGTCCTGCAGGTACCTGGCGCAATGGTTGTCTTGCAGCACAGCATTCAGCGTTTCCACCTTACGCCCTTCCAGCGCCTCAATCGCTGCGTGCAATTGTGCGATGAGTGCTTGGGGGTCGGCTAACGCCGCATCTTCAAAGCCGCTATCCAGCAACTGACGGCGATACCCCTCCTGCCGTTCGGTATTGCCCATTTGCCCGGCACGCTGCATCTCTTCCACGGCTTTGAGGCTGGCTTTCGCCTGATGCTGTTCTTTGACAATCTCACCATATTCCGGCACCAGTTCCGCGACCACGCGCTCATAGGCTTCAGCGGTTTCACGGAATTCAATGCGCGCGAAATGGAAGCCGAAACTATGCACGCGACGGAACATATTCAACGCTCTTTCTTTTGCGTCTGATCCTTCCGGCTGCTGCTCGTAGAATGTTTCCAGATCTTTCATCAGTTTTTTTGCATCCGGCTTGTATTGCGCCAGCCGCGCCGACATGGCATCAAACTCATCCGGCGAAATCGTTTTCGGCCAGTTGCGCAGCATGTCATCGATATCCTGACGTTGTTTTTCCAGCTCTCCCCACCATTTAGTCATGGTTTCATCACCAGTCAGGTTATGCAGCGCATGCAGTTCATGCACATAGAGATCAAGGATGCGTTTCTTATGCAGTGCAATGGCTCTGAGCGTGGTTTCCGCCGTTACGTTATCATTGCCGTCTTTGTCTCCCGATGAGCCCCATGAGCTGAAACGTGCATTCAACTTCAAATCCAGCGGGCTGTATTTTCCACCCGTTGCAAGTTCCTTTAACGGCTTTTCATAGGCTTTGTAGATTTGCGGCAGGTCTTCATAGGCATGGGTCAGGTATTCAATGATCAGTGAGGTCTCGTCATCCACTGTGATGTTCGCCGGCACCTCTTGGCCTTCGTCATTTTTAGTGCTTGGCAGCGGGCTTTCCTTCAGCCATTTGCGGATACCTTCATAGACGGCTTCGCGGCCTTCCGCACCCTTGCGGACTTTCTCCGCCGCCTGCCCGATTTCATGCAATGCCAGAATGCTGTGCTCGGCATTGATGTTAGTCGGGTGCGCGGTCATCACCACTTCAAATACCGGCTTGTTCAAGAAATCTACCGCCGTTTCATACTCCGGCAACTTTTTACCGAATTGCGCGCGCACCGCATTGGTGTAACTGCGGATGCCGCCCGTGATTGGTTTCTTCAGACCGGCCAGCACTTCCTTACGTGAGGCATCGATATGGTTATCCCGCGCCACCAGACCGGCCAGATCGTACATCTGCCCCATACGCAGCATCCCTTCCAGCATCGGGCGCAGTGAGGATGGGTCATTAATGGCCGAGTCGGTGAGTTGTTCCGCCAGCGCGTCTTTTTCTGCCTGGGTTGCCTTATGCTCCAGATCGCGCCAGATGACACTGCGCAACATTTGCAATTTCTCTGCCGTGGCCGGATCATTGTCGGCCATTTCCGCAATCAACGCATCGCTGAATGCGTCCGCCACTTCACGATGGTGGATCGATGCAAATCGTGTTTCCGGTGTGTCCAGATTCATGAGTATACCTTCGCTGTTTTTTGCGCGGTATAATGCCTGAGTGGGCGGAGATGTATAGTTAAGTTATGTTAAATTTTTGTGACGGGAACCGCCGGATTACTCTTCATTCTCGTCCAGCGCGCTACGCACCACCGCCAACAGATGATTATATTCATACGGTTTGGTGAGGTAGTAGTAGACACCCTGAGAGGCGCCCTCAATCACTTCTTTCTGCGAACCGGCCGCGGTTTGCATGATGATCGGAATGCCGTCCGTCAGCCCTTGTTTCCGGCCTTCGTCGATAAAGGTCATGCCATCCATCTCCGGCATCATACGATCCAACAGGATCAGCTCCACATCCTGCTTGCGGGTTTTCAGCACCGCCAGACCTTCCACACCGTTTCCTGCTTTGATGGTTTCGTATCCTTCCGTTTCCAGCGTATCCTGCATGATTTGCGCGCTGAAGTCGTCATCTTCCACAATCAGTATTGCCATATGTCCCCTACACGTTACGTAACGATACGTCACACAATACGTTTTTATATGACACACCGACATAAAAAAATGGTTAACCAACCTCAAAAAATATTTTTATTTACGTCAGGCTGGTTTTTACTATACGAATATTTCATCATTTATTGCGATAATTGGGAATATGTCGGGACTAGAGCAACCTATTATTGAGTCTTCTCAGGATATTATTGCGCTGGCAGATCATGTGTGGATTGCCATATCCGTCATGATTATTTTCCTGATGAAGGGCGGGTTTCTGCTCTACGAAGCAGGGCTGGTACGCGCCAAAAACACCATTAATACCGCGCAGAAGAATCTCAGCGACACGCTGATCGCCACCATTATCTTCTATATATTTGGCTACAATATTATGTTTGCGGACACGGTTGGCGGATGGTTTGGCTGGTCCTCCGCGGGCAGTGAATTTCATGAAGTCGACCACACTTTTTTTCTGTATCAGGTCGTTTTCTGTAGCATGGTTGCCACGGTCATTTCAGGAGCACTCGCAGAGCGTATTCGCTTTGAGTCCTACATGATCAGCACCATTTTCATCACCGCCTTCGTATACCCTGTCTTTGGTCACTGGGCATGGGGTAATAAGGTTGTTACTTCCAACACATCGTTTCTGATTGAAGCTGGCTTTATTGATTTCGCCGGTGGCGTGGTAGTGTGCGCTATGGGCGGCTGGGCAGCGTTGGCGGGCCTGCTGGTGATCGGCCCACGGATTGGCAAATATAATGCAGACGGCACGTCCAATTCGATGCCGGGGAATAATATCGTATTATCCGCCTTTGGAGTGATGGTATTGTGGATGGGTGCGCTGGCGTTTAACAGTGCGCTTGGTCATGCCGGGTCGGAAAATGTTGCACACATCATGTCTAATACCCTGCTTTGCGGCGCGGGTGCCGGTTTTACCTCACTGGTAGTCGGACGTTATCTTGACGGGCTATTCCGTCCGGAACGCTGCCTCTACGGTATTCTGGCGGGCGTGACCTCGATTGCTGCAGGATGCCATTTATTCTCCGCAACAGACACCATCATTGTTGGTATTACCAGTGGATTGCTGGTGTCATCGTCGTTCTACATACTGTCCCGCAAATTCCAGATTGACGACGTCGTCTGCGCCGTGCCTATCAATGGCATCTGTGGTGCATGGGGTGCTTTGTTGATCGGCGTGCTGGGTGACAGCGCCTATTTTAACGGCATGTCCCGCTTCGATCAGACGTTTGTCCAGATTCAGGGGGTGGGGCTTAGCTTCGTCTGGGGCTTCGGCGTCAGCCTTCTCTTCTTCTACCTGCTCAACCGCTTCTTCGGTATTCGCGTCAGCGAAGAGCACGAAATCATGGGTCTGAACAAGGCTGAGCACGGCGTCACGATGGGCACCGGGATGCTGCAGGAAGCATTGCGCAATATCGTTGAGGGGACCGGTGACCTGACACAACGTCTGGACGAATCTACCGGAGACGAGTCCGCAGAAATCGCGGTTCTCTTTAACCGGTTCGTGCAGCGCATCCAGTTTTTGATGATTAATATCGCGCAGAACGCCAAGGTGCTTTCCAGCTCCTCTGACCGGCTGTCTTCCATTTCCACCGTCTTCTCCGACAATTTTGAAGAGATCATTAGAGACTCCGATACGATCAAGAGTTCTTCCACCGGTGTGAGCAGCGAAGTGGAAAGCGCGTCTTTCGTCGCGTCCGATATCAGCAAGAAGGTAGACGAAATTGCGAAGAATGCGAATGACATGTCTTCCAAGATCAAAGAGGTGACCAATACCATCGCCAATATGACCAACTCCATTTCCGATGTAGCCAACAGTTCCTCGCATGCCTCGCTGATCGTCAATGAAGCCAACCACTCGATGGCCAGAGCAGACGAAGCCATGCAGACACTGGTCGGCACTTCTGAGAAAATCGGCAGCATTGTGGATTTCATCAAAAACATTGCTGATGAAACGAACCTGCTGGCACTGAATGCCTCCATTGAGTCCGCCCGTGCCGGGGAGATGGGGCGCGGCTTCGCCGTGGTGGCTGAAGAGATCAAGGCACTGGCCGGGCAAACCGCCAAGGCGACCGAAGAGATCGTGAAGCAGATCAGTGAAGTGCAGAGCAACACGAATAATGTGCACGAAATTATCGCCAACGTGTCCAAGATCATGACGACCATTGATCATTCCGTGCGTAATATTTCGGAAAAGGCCAGCGTGCAGAGCACCGACACCGAGCATATGTCCTCGTCGCTGCACACGGTATCCAACAGCGCGCAGGATATGGCACAATCGATTTCCAGCGTGGCCGAAGGGGCGCAGCTGGTGTCCGAGAGCATGCAGGATGCTTCCAAACAAACCAACAGCATGCTCACCTCGGTGAGTGCCTACACGGATCGCGCACTGGAAAACAAACAGAACGCTTCCTCAGTGAAAAAGACCTCCGACGACCTGACTGCCGTGGCCGAAGAATTGACGGAAATTGTTGCAGAATACAAGGTTTAGCGCTATGACCTGCGCAACAAGCGCAGGATTTTTATGGTGTTTTCCGCAAACATACTGACGATTTTCCCCGAGATGTTCCCGGGACCGCTGGCCTGTTCCCTGCCGGGAAAGGCGCTGGAACAGGGTTTGTGGGAGCTTGGCACCATCAATCTGCGGGAATTTGCCGAGGACAAGCATCAATCGGTTGACGATACACCCTATGGCGGCGGTGCTGGAATGCTGATGAAGCCGGACGTGGTCGGGCGCGCGATTGATCAGGCGCTCACGCAGCAGCCGGACACCCATTTGATCCATCTCAGTCCACGCGGCGCGCCGTTGACGCAGGCAATTGTCGATAATCTTGCTGAAAAACAATCCCTTACCATGCTATGCGGACGATTCGAGGGGGTGGATGAGCGCATCAACCAGCATTACCAGCCGCAGGAGATCAGTATTGGCGATTTTGTTTTGTTCGGTGGAGAGCTGGCGGCGATGGTGCTTTTAGAGGCCGTTTTGCGCCAGATTCCGGGGGTTTTAGGCAATCCGGATACCAAGAGCGAAGAAAGTTTCTCATTAGGCAAAGAAAGGGCTTTACTCCTGGAATATCCTCACTATACTAAGCCGCCTTTCTGGCAGGGGTTAGACGTGCCAGAGGTGCTGGTTTCCGGGCATCACGAGCGGATTGACCAGTGGCGTAGGGAAGAGGCTGAACGCATCACCAAAGAGCGTCGGCCGGATTTGTGGGAGCGATACATCGCTCAAAAAGAACAGAAGGAATAAGGAGAGCCACAATGGTGAATATTATTGAGGCGTTGGACCAAAACAATATGACGAAGCTGACCGAGGGCAAGCAGATGGATGCTTTTGCTCCGGGCGATACCGTGCGTGTGAACGTTCGTATTATCGAAGGTAACACCGAGCGTGTGCAGGCGTTTGAAGGCATCTGCATCGCGAAAAAGAATCGCGGCCTGCAATCTTCTTTCACCATTCGTAAACTGAGTCACGGCGAAGGGGTTGAGCGTGTGTTCCCTCTGTATTCTCCGCGTATTGAAAGCATTGTGCGTGTGCGTCAGGGTGACGTGCGCCGCGCCAAACTATACTATCTGCGTGGTCTGACCGGCAAGGCCGCACGTATCCGCGAAAAGCAAGATTGGCTACGTGAGGCGGGAAAAGCAGACAAGTCTGAAGACAAAAAGTCTGCGGCAACCACTGAAGCTTCTACTAAAGAAGCAGCCCCTAAAAAAACAGCAGCAAAAGCCAAGCCTGCGACAAAAAAATCAGCACAGAAGAAAGACGAATCCTAAGCATTCCGATTTCATGTGACATATTGGGGCAACCGGTTGCATTGACAGCGGTTGCCCCTATTTATTTGTGAGACGATTCAGGAAAGGTATCATGACGCAAGCAACGACACTCTTTGATAAAATCTGGGAACGGCATCTGGTGGACAGTCAGGAAGACGGCACCAGCCTTATCTATATCGACCGCCATATGGTGCATGAAGTCACCAGCCCGCAGGCGTTCGAAGGACTACGTATGGCAGGGCGCGCCGTGCGCCGCCCGGATGCTACACTGGCGGTGGCGGATCACAATGTGCCGACCACACCGGATCGTGCAGAGGGTATCAAAGACGAGACGTCACGCATTCAGGTACAAACGCTGGAAGATAACTGCGCCGAGTTCGGGGTGACTTACTTTAAGATGGATGACAAGCGTCAGGGCATCGTGCATGTGGTCGGGCCGGAGCAAGGCTTCACCCAGCCGGGCATGACCATCGTCTGCGGTGACTCCCACACCTCCACGCACGGGGCGTTCGGGGCACTGGCATTCGGGATCGGCACCAGCGAAGTGGAACACGTGCTGGCAACGCAGACCCTGCGCCAGAGCAAACCGAAGAATATGCGCGTGACGGTGGACGGTGCACTGCATCCGGGCGTGACCGCCAAAGACATTGTACTGGCGATTATCGGCAAGATCGGCACCGCCGGCGGCACCGGATACGTGATTGAATATGCCGGGGAAGCCATCCGCCATTTATCGATGGAAGGCCGTATGACAGTGTGCAATATGTCGATTGAAGCCGGGGCGCGCGCCGGGTTGATCGCGCCGGATGAGACGACGTTTGAGTATCTCAAAGGCCGCACTATGGCGCCGGGCGCGGATGAATGGGATGCTGCCGTGGCTTATTGGAGCAGTTTCACGACCGATGACGGGGCGCATTTCGATGTGGAAGTTACGCTCGATGCCGGGGAGATTATTCCGCAAGTCTCGTGGGGCACCAGCCCGCAGGATGTGCTGCCGATTACCGCAACCGTGCCGAATCCGTCCGATTTTGATGACAAAAACCGTCAGGCAGCCGTGGCACGTTCGCTCGACTATATGGGGCTCACGCCGGGTACACCGCTCAGCGAGGTCGCAATTGACAAGGTGTTTATCGGCTCCTGCACCAACGGGCGGATCGAGGATTTCCGCGAAGCCGCGCGTATTGCCGAAGGCCGTCAGGTGGCGTCCAACGTCAAGCTGGCGATGGTGGTGCCGGGCTCCGGTCTGGTGAAAGAACAGGCGGAAAGCGAAGGGCTGGATCAGATCTTCATCGCCGCCGGGTTTGAATGGCGCGAGCCGGGTTGCTCGATGTGTCTGGCGATGAACGCCGACAAGCTGGAACCGGGTGAGCGCTGTGCTTCCACCTCCAATCGGAACTTCGAAGGCCGTCAGGGTCGCGGCGGACGCACACATCTGATGAGCCCGGCGATGGCCGTTGCCGCCGCTATCAAGGGCACGCTTGCCGATGTGCGGGAGTTTGGCGCACTCGATACACCGCAAGCCGTCAACAGTTAGGAGACTGCCATGTTTAAGAAAATTCTGATGACGGTCGGTATTCTTGCGATCGTGCTGGTGGTCGGCGGCGGTATCTTTTTCTGGATGCTGGCGAAAGAAGGCGTAGAGGCCGATGAGACCTCCCGCGCGTATGTGGAGACCAACCTGAAAAAACTGGCGGAAGCCAACTGGTACGGCAAGGTTTTCGCACCGATGGCACACCCGTTGCTACAGGAAGCGGTGACACAGAAACAATGGCATGACCTCTCCGTCAGCTATTACCATACGCTTGGCCCGCTGGTGCAGTTCGGCACCTGTGAGGGACAGGCATCGATTAATTTCGGCGATGACGGCAAAGAAGTCAGTGCCGCCTATGAATGCGGCGCGCAATTCCAGAACGGCGATGCGGTGATTCGCGTCAATTTGCTGAAAGATGGCGAGGCGTGGAAGATCGTCCGTCTGTTTGTTAACTCCGATTTATTTGTCAAGTAGGAGCCTGTCATGGAAAAATTTATCAGCATCAGCGGCATTGCCGCCCCGCTCCCGATTCAGAACATCGATACGGATATGATTATCCCGAAACAGTTCCTGAAGACGATCAAGCGTACCGGCCTCAGCGAAGGGCTGTTTTATGAAATGCGCTACGATGTGGACGGCACCAAGATCGAGGATTTCGTGCTGCATAAAGCGCCGTGGGATAAAGCGCAGGTGATTATCGGCGGCGATAATTTCGGCTGTG
Organism: Alphaproteobacteria bacterium; assembly: GCA_030430795.1. Classification (GTDB taxonomy): domain Bacteria; phylum Pseudomonadota; class Alphaproteobacteria; order Rickettsiales; family UBA998; genus JAUIJX01. The sequence continues at coordinate 21,532 of JAUIJX010000005.1, forward strand.
GTTCCTCGCGTGAGCATGCGCCGTGGGCGTTGCTCGATTTCGGCATCCGCTGCGTGATTGCGACGAGCTTTGCCGATATTTTCTACAATAACTGCTTCAAGAACGGCATCCTGCCGATTCACCTGCCGCAGGAGCAAGTGGATCAGTTGATGGAAGCCGCTGCGGGCGGGATGGATGTGACGGTGGATCTGGATGCACAGGTGGTGCGCGCCGCCAACCAGTCCTTCTCCTTCGAGGTTGATCCGTTCCGCAAGCACTGCCTGATGAACGGGCTGGACGATATCGGTCTGACGTCCGAGAAATCAACACTGATTGATGCGTTCGAAGACAAAAACAAACAACAGGCTCCGTGGTTATACCGCAACGCCGCCTAGGCGGAAAGAGAGGTTGGCATGTCCGATTCTGAAATTAACGGCACCAGTGGCAGTGACAGCCTAACCGGTGGCGCCGGCAATGAACGGCTCAACGGGCGCGCGGGCAATGACAGTCTTTTCGGATCGGGCGGTGACGACCGGCTGGAAGGCGATAGCGGCAATGATTTGCTGGCAGGCGGTGCCGGTAGCGATGTCCTGAGAGGCGGCGGCGGCGTTGATACGCTGACCGGCGGCGACGGGTTCGACCGTTTTGTTTTCTCCAGCGTCAGTGATTCACGCGGCGCTTCATCCGACCTGATTACCGACTTTAAGCAAGGCACCGACATCATCGATGTCAGCGCACTCGGCATTATCGATATCGCGGATGTGACTGTCGCCACGGCAGGTGGCATCACCACGATTACGCATAGCGACGGATTCGGTGTACGGCTGTCCGGCGTCTTCAACATGACGCAGGCGGATTTCGTGTTCGCACCGGACGGCGACGACACCACCACCGGCGGGCTAACCGGCACTAATGGCAATGACAGCATCGTCGGCACGGATGGTGCCGATAGCATCACCGGCGGGTTACGCAACGACACATTGTTCGGTGGTCTTAATGATGACACAGTGATTGGTGGGCGCAATGAATCGGATGCCGATGACGGCGACGACAGCATCATCGGCGGCAACGGGCATGATCTGCTGATCGGCAATGCCGGGGATGACACCATTCTGGGCGGTGATGGTGTGAATGACAATGACGATATCGGCGACGATATTTTCGGCGGCAAAGGCAATGATGTGATCTACGGCAATAGCGGCGATGATTTCATCTCCGGCGGTTCGGGCGCGGATTTCATCCATAGCGGCAGCGAGAACGATACGGTGTTCGGCGGTGACGAAGCCGTCTCCCCCGCTGACGGTGCCGATACGATTTATGGCGGCAGCGGCAACGACTCCATTTACGGCAATGGCGGCAACGATATTCTGTATGGCGGCAGCGGCAATGATACGCTGTTCGGCGGACAAGGTGACGACCGTTTGTTCGGTGGCACCGGCGACGACGTGCTGTTCGGGAATCTGGGTGCTGACCGCTTCCAGTTCACCGTGAGCAACGGCAACGACACGGTCTACGGCTTCGATCTCACCAGCGACCGTATCGATGTGTTCGCCGGGATTTACGCGACCGATGCCGCCGTGCTGGCAAACATCACCTATTCCGGAGGTAATGCCATTCTGAGCCTTGGGGATCACGGCAGCGTTATCTTCGCCGGGATCGGCTCCGGCATCACGGACAGTCATATCAGTATTGAAACCGACTTTAGCTAGAGTTTCTGCGGTTCACTTATCGTTTGACGCCTGTGCGTCACTGCGATAGAAAAAGGCCGAACAGACGCTTAAAAAAGGCAAAATATGAGTACAAAACAGATTCTTCTTCTCGCCGGTGACGGCATCGGCCCGGAAGTCATTACCGAAGCCACCAAAGTGCTGGACTGGTTTTCCGCCAATAGCGCCGTATCGTTCGAGACCACGGAAGGGTTGATCGGCGGGTGCGCCTATGACGCGACCGGTACGCCATTGCCGCAGGAAACGCTGGATAAAGCCCATGCTGCGGATGCAGTATTGCTCGGCGCCGTGGGTGGCCCGGCATGGGAGAATCTCGATTATTCCGTGCGCCCGGAACGCGGGCTGCTCGGCATTCGCAAGGAGATGGGGCTGTTTGCCAATCTGCGCCCGGCCATCTGTTTCGATGCGCTGGCGGATGCCTCTACCCTCAAGCGGGAGGTGATCGGCGGGCTGGATATCATGATCGTGCGTGAGTTGACCGGCGGCATTTATTTCGGTGAACCGCGTGGCGTGAAGACGCTGGATGACGGCACGCGTTACGGCGTGAATTCGCTGGTATATACCTCGCCGGAGATTCAGCGCATTGCGCGTGTGGCCTTCGATCTGGCGCGCAAGCGCAATGGCCGCGTCTGCTCCGTGGATAAAGCCAATGTGCTGGAAGTCACCGAGCTGTGGCGCGAAGAAGTACAGATGCTGCGCGATGCCGATTATTCAGATATCGAACTGACGCATATGTATGTCGATAACGCTTCCATGCAGCTGGTGCGCAATCCGAAGCAATTCGACGTGATGGTGACCACCAATATGTTCGGCGACATTTTGTCCGACTGCGCGGCGATGCTGACCGGCTCGCTTGGCATG
>JAUIJX010000148.1 GCA_030430795.1 Alphaproteobacteria bacterium
AATTCACCAATGTACATCACGCCAAGCCAAAAGCCAGCCGCAAAGAATCCGCCGAAGCCTATGTCGTCGCCACCGGCTTCCGGGGGTAATGAGACGAAGAAGGAGCAAGGAACAAGAAGCGAGGCAAGCAGGCCGAGCCAGCCCTGAGCCCGTTTCATGCGAAAATCAGGAGATTTTCGCGGAAACAAAGCATATGACACTTCCATGACAATTCCGGCGGTTATATTGGGATTTTTAAGCGCTCATGCTAAGCTGGCAGGTTGTAACCAGCCGGAAATACGGAAAAAAGGTGAGTGATAACCCAACAGCAACCATCCGCGAAGCGACTCCCGTAACGGAGCCAGCAACGGCCATTACGCGCGTGGAAACCGGTAGCCTCTACGGACCGGATCGCGTGGCGGTGATCCATGCGCCATCCAAAGCGGCACCCGGCTCACTGGCAGGCCTGAGCCGTTTTCTGACGGAACAGGGTATCAGTGTGCTGCCTGGCTATACCGGTATCAACAAGGATCCGGTGTTGCGCCTTTCCGATATTGGCAGCGATGACAGGCTACATCACCTGCTCGAAGAGGAATTTCCCGTATGGCAGCGCGATAATTGCTATCCCCCAGTCAGCATTGACGCGGAATCTTTTGAAGAACTCGACCCCACCAAAGCCCTTAGTCAGATGTCGAAATGGCAGCAAATCATGCACCAGCATGGCGGCACCATGGCCGGACTGTGCTACCTGTCCGGCGACCTCGCCATCATGTATGACGGGCTGAAACATGTCGCCGAGGAAACCGGGAAACCGATCTCTTTCGCCAATGCCGACAAATTCAAAATGGCTACTGGCGGACTCTACATGACCGCCGCCGCCATCCTCTCGGTGTTTGCCCGACGGGATAATCCGCGTTCATTGCAGGACTTACTGCGCCAGATGGATACGGCATCCTCCAAACAAACCGATACGCCCATCGATGACGAACGCGCCGAACATCTGATCGGCACCGTCCACCAGTTCCTGAAAAAATACCCGTGGGAGACCGCCGGACTCATCAGCATGACGGCCGCCGGAGCCCATATCACCTCTAACATCACCCACGGCAAACATCTTGAAAACATCTCCCCCGCCCTCGCCATGCTGGCATTGACGATTCAGGTCTTCATGCAGGAGCGCGGTGGGCGCGATCTGTTCGGCACCAGCAAATGGTTCAACCGCCCGGACGGCACCACCATTGTCGATTCGATGGAGCATATGAAGGAGAAGCACCCGACCATGTCGCCGGTTCTCGATGCCGGAATCCATCTCTATGAATATGTGCATGAGAAACCGCTGCGCGCCACCGCACGTATCTCACAGGCATCGCATATCGGCCTGACCGCCGCTGCTCTGTTCGATAATCAATTGCGTGGGCAAACCCATAACCGCATCAATTATCGCCTGATGGGTGCATCCGGCATTTACTTCACCGGCAATGAAATTCAAACACGGGTGAGTAAGGGACGTGGCATCGGTCGTGACGATGTGGTCAGCGGTATCCTGTCCTATCTGGATGCTCATCCGGAAATAGCGACAGCCGATAAACAAACCTTCAGGAAACGTATCAACCGGGTGGCACACTGGCTCTCCGATCAGTCGGAAGTGGTGCAGGAACCGGGCGAAATCCTGCAGACCGTCGAGGCTCGCCTGCAGCATGACAACAGCATTGCCTCCCATTTCACCCGCGATGAGCAATTGCTGCTCGCCAGCCACCCGTTCGTCAACGGCGATCTGATGCGTGGTGCCGAAGCACCGACACGTTAGCTATTCCGCTTTGGGGATGTCTTCGCGGCGTAATTCCACCCACAGCGCGATCATCTGCAGAATCATCACCACGAAATACCACACCGCACCCACCACTACGATCGAGCGGATGAACTCCAGACTGCTGCGGCTGAGCAGCAGAATCCCCGCCGTCACCGCCCCCAGCATGATGCCCCAATAGAGGCGCTGGCCTTTGGACGGGTTGGGATGGCCGTCACTGGTGAACATCGCCAATACGTAGGTGCCGCTATCGGCGCTGGTAATCAGGAACACGAAGATCAGCAACACCATCAGCACCACCGTTACCTCGGACCACGGCAGCATCTCCAGCAGCGCAAAACTGACACTCGCCATGTCCTTAACCGCGTGCTGACCGAACCCCGGCTCCACGAATTGCTCGATGTAAATGCCCGCGCCGCCCATCACCGAGAACCACAGGAAACATATCAGGCTCGGCAGAAACAGCATACACAGCAGGAACTGGCGGATGGTGCGCCCGCGGCTAATCCGCGCCACAAACACCCCGACGAATGGCGCCCATGCAATCCACCACATATAATAAATAATCATCTGCTCCGACGCCCAGCTACGGTCGGAAGAAAAATATTCCACCTGCAGCCCACCCGGAATCATGATTGCGACATAGTCCGCCAGACTGTAGACAAACACCTGCAACATGAACGCCGTCGGCCCTTCAAACAACACGAAGAACAACAGCAGCACGCAGATAAACACATTGAGCAGACTAAGGTATTTGATGCCTTTGCCAATCGCCGTCGCCGCCGACAGGCTGTAGCACAGGCACATCAGCGACAGGATGATGAGAAAACTGGTATCCTTGTCCGGCGTAAACGGCAGAATACGCTCCAGCCCGTCATAGATCATGATGACGCCGAAGGAGATGGCCGTGGTGATGCCGGTCACCACCGAGATCACGCACAGTGTATTGACCAGCGTCCCGCGCATCCCTTCCGCATGCCGCCCCAGTGAGCTGGCCGGCAACATGCTGCGCTCATGCCGGAAGGAGAAATAGGCAATCACCAGCGCCGTCATCGCATAGATCGCCCAGGCACGCAGCCCCCAGTGCAGATAGGTAATCACCAGCGATTGCCGCGCCGCATCCTGCGCGGACAACACCCCGTCCCCCTGCGGCGGCTGCACGGTATGATAGAGCGGCTCAGCAGCACCGTGAAACACCAGCCCCGAACCGATCCCCGCCGCGAACAGCATCGCCATCCATGAGAGAGTGCCGTATTCCGGACGGTCATCGTGATCGCCCAGCCGGATCCTGCCGTAGCGACTAAGCGCCAGATACAGGCAGAAGATCAGCAGGCTGGTACAGAAAATCAGAATCAGCCAGTCGAAATGCGACGTAAATTCTTTGGTCAGCGCATCGATCTGCTCCGCCAGACGCTCGGGAAACAACACCCCGATCAGAATCAGCAGCAGGAAGATGAAATGGCTGGGATGCACATTGGCTTTGAATGCCTGCCAGTTCATACTGCCTTAGCCTCCGCAGCGCCGTCCGTGTCAAACAAGGCGATAAATTCCTGCTTCAGCACCGCATCCACATCCGCCATCGTCACCTCGCGGCCAAGCGCCGCCAGCGATGTTACGCCGTATTCGCGGATACCGCACGGCACAATGCCGCTGTAATGCTCTAAGTCAGGAGATACGTTGAGCGCAATGCCATGATAGCTCACCCCCCGGCGTACCCGTACACCGAGCGCTGCGATCTTGGCTTCGCCGCCGGGCACCTCCACCCACACGCCGACCCGCCCGTCGCGCACCTCGCCGACAATGCCGAACTGCGCCAGCGTGCGGATGATCCATGTCTCCAGCTGCACCACATAGCGGCGAAGATCCGGCGGGCTATTCCCCGCGCGTTGCCTGAGATCGAGCATCACATACACCACCCGCTGCCCCGGCCCGTGATAGGTATATTGCCCGCCGCGCCCCGTCTCATAGACCGGGAAACGCGCATCATCCAGCAAATCCTCCGCCCGTGCGCTGGTCCCGGCGGTATAGAGCGGCGGATGCTCAACGAACCACACCAGCTCGTCCGCCTCCCCGCGCGCAATCGCCTCCGCCCGCGCCTCCATCAGCGCGACGGCCTCCTCATAAGGCACCGGTTCCTGCGATGTTTTCCATTCCATGCCCTATTGTTAACAGCCCGGACGTGGCCGTTACAGCCTTTTTTGTGACTTGTGCATTGCCGTCAGATTTGCTACACACCACCCTCTACCCGAATGAGGTTCCTTGCGTGCGGTCGTGGCGGAACTGGTAGACGCGCAGCGTTGAGGTCGCTGTGGGAGCAATCCCGTGGAAGTTCGAGTCTTCTCGACCGCACCATCCTCCGCCGTTGGCTTCGGATGGCTTACGCCATATATGGCGTAAGGCGGCCGAAGACTTACGCCGGAGGATGCGCTACGAAGCTATTGCATAGCAATAGCGAAGGAGGGCTAAACCAATG
>JAUIJX010000149.1 GCA_030430795.1 Alphaproteobacteria bacterium
AGCGACCCCACCGGCGAATTACCAAGCGCGCCTGATACAAACTCCGGAATGGCGGCAAAGCTACCGAGCGACATCGCCATCACTGCAACGGCACTGATACCAATCGCCAGCGCTGTCGACAGAATAGAGAAATTGCGCTCTTTATAATATTTATCAAGCTGATCTTTCAGCACGCCATTGCCCTGCAGCTCAAACTTCCCGGCTCCTTTGGCTACGCGATCCAGATCTTCCACCGTGACGGTTTTCGGATCGATGCCTAGTTCCGCCGCCAGCTCATGGCGATAGGCGTTGCGCATTTTGACTTTGCGGAAATTGGTATCGTCATTGGAGAGATATGTCGACACGGCCAGACTCACCGGCAGCACGGTCAGCACGGCCAGCCCGATATCGGCGCCGAGCATCAGCACCGCGCCCATCATCATCAACGACGTCAAGCCCCGTGAGGTCAACCACAGGCTGGCGTATTTGAGATAATGTTTCGTTGCATCAAGCATTCTTCATTCCATAGCAATGGGTTGGGCATACTATCCCACCCTCTTATCATAGCGTATTTTTAGGATTTGAATGTGAAGATTCGATGACGTTAGCACGCCGCTAATCAACTGAATTAACTGTATTCTTTTGCCAGTTTGACATAATGGGCGGCGGAGTCGGGGATAAAGTCCAGCTCTTCCTGACGCATGTCGCGGAAGAATTTGGCCGGGTTGCCTGCCCATAGCTGGCCGGAGACCACCCGTTTGCCCGGCGTCAGCAGCCCTCCTGCGGCCACCATGCCGCCTGATTCCACCACTGCGCCGTCCATCACGGTCGCATGCATGCCGATAAAGCTGTCATCTTCCAGCGTGCAGGCGTGCAGCAGCGCCGAATGGCCGATGGTGATGCCGGAGCCGATCTGTGTCGGGCCGGTTTTGCGGGTGACATGGATCACCGTGCCGTCCTGAATATTGGTGCGCTCGCCGATGCGGATAGTGTTGACGTCACCGCGGATGACGCAGCCGAACCAGACATTGGTATCCTTGCCGATTTCGACGTCACCGATGACGACGGCGCCCGGCGCAATCCACGCCTCCGGGTGAATGGTTGGCATTTTTCCCTGATAGGGCAGAATGATCGGGCTGTGTGACATATCCCTGTTTTACGGGAAGACGGCAACGCCGTCCAGTGCCGTCTGTTCCGGCCAACCGAACATCACGTTCATGTTCTGCACCGCCTGCCCGGAGGCGCCTTTGACCAGATTGTCGATGGCGGAAATCAGGATGACGTCTTTCTCCCCCCGTCCGGCGAAGATGCCGATCTGACAGTGGTTGGAACCTCTGACCGCATGGGTGGACGGGGTTTCGCCATCCGGCAGCACATGCACGAACGGCTCACCGGCATAGGCTTTCTCCAGCGTGGCGCGGATATCATTCAGTGTCGCATCCCCTGCCATGCTGACATAGGTGGTGGCGATCATGCCCCGGCGCATCGGAATCAGATGCGGGGTGAAACTGACGGCGATGTCGGCACCGCCGATCTGCGCCAGCCCTTGCTCAATCTCCGGCATATGGCGATGCGAGCCAACGGCGTAGGGTTGCATACCCTCGCTGACTTCGGAGAAAATGAGGTTCCGTTTGGCCGCCCGTCCGGCACCGGTCACCCCCGATTTGGCATCGATAATGGCGGTGGCATCACTCAGCAGCCCGGCCTGATAAAGCGGGATCAGCGGCAGCAGGCTGGCAGTCGGGTAACAGCCTGGATTGGCAACCAGCCGCGCCGTTTGAATGGCGTCCCGCTGGTGTTCGGTCAGGCCGTAGACCGCTTGTTCCTGCAGCTTCGGCGCCTGATGCGGATGGCCGTACCAGATGGCGTAGGCGTCCAGATCGAACAGCCGGAAATCGGCGGAGAGGTCTACCACCCGCACATTATCCGGCAATCCGGCGATGATCTCCTGCGTGGTGCCGTGAGGCAGGCAGCAGAACACCAGATCGATGCCGGAGGTATCCAGATCTTCCACCCTGACCAGATCCGACAGGCCCAGATGCGCCAGATGCGGAAAGACATCGCCGATCGGCTGCCCGGCCTGCGAGTCACCGGTCAGCGCGGCAATCTTCACCTGTGGGTGGTGGATCAGGAAACGCAGTAATTCCGCGCCTGTGTACCCGCTTGCTCCTAATATCGCTACTGTGATCTGTGCCATGTTATGCCTACTGTTTGTCGGTGTTTAGAAATTTGACCATCAGGGTCGTGTCCCGGTATTTGCCATGATACTTATTGGCGCGCGGCTCCACGCCGTACACCTCAAACCCCAGCGATTCATGAATTTTCAGTGCGCGTGGGTTCTCGGACGATACCATGACCGTGACCTGTTCGTAAACCGGGGTGGCGTGTTCGAGCACAAATTTCAGCATGGCTTTGGAGATACCGTGGCCACGATACTCCGGTGCCACATAGAACGCACCCATGCGCGCCTTGTGCTTCATCTGGCCGAGCGGGTTGGCAAGCAGGGACACCATGCCGATGAGCTGATCGTCCTGCACGGCACCCGCCGTAAAGGTTTCGTCGAGGCGCTCCTCGAACATCTCGAGGGGCCACACCGATTCTTCTTCGTAGGTGCTGGCGAACCAGACGGCTTCTTCTTTGAGGCTGCGTAACCGAAGGGTGCGATAGGTGTCCGCCCACTCGGCCGTCAGCCGAATAAGCGAATATTCCATGATCGGCTGATCCCTAACGTTTAGAGAACTGGAAGCTACGTCGCGCTTTGCGCTTCCCGTATTTCTTACGTTCCACCACGCGGCTGTCGCGCGTCAGGAACCCGCCGCTGCGGAGCACTTTGTGGAACTCAGGGCTGAAATTGTCCAGCGCACGGCTGATACCGTGGCGTACTGCACCGGCCTGACCAGAGAGGCCACCGCCTTTTACCGTGCATTGTACGTCGAAGGAACCGGCACGATCCAGCGCAACAAACGGCTGGTTAACAATCATGCGCAGTACCGGACGAGCAAAGTATTTGGCAATCTCGCGGCCATTGACCGTCACATTACCGGAACCCGGCTTGATCCATACGCGTGCTACGGCGTCTTTACGACGACCCGTGCCGTATGCGCGGCCAGCTTTATCTACTTTTGGCGCTTTAACTTCTGCTTGCGCGGTTGCTGCTGCTTCTGTCATGACTACCTCTTGTTCTTCGCATTCTTAGCGGCAATATCCAGCACTTGCGGCTGTTGCGCCGTATGCGGATGGTCTGCACCTGCATAGACATGCAGTTTCTTGAATTGAGACGAACCCAGCGGGCCTTTCGGAATCATCCGTTCCACGGCTTTCTGGATCACACGCTCAGGGAAACGGCCATCCAGCACTTTGGCAGCGGTCGTTTCTTTAATCCCACCCGGGAAACCGGTGTGACGGTAATAGGTCTTGTTAGCGCGCTTCTTACCGGTCAGCTTCACTTTTTCCGCATTGATGACAATGATATTGTCACCGCAATCGATATGCGGGGTGTACATAGGCTTGTGTTTGCCGCGCAGCATGGTCGCCGCAGTCGCAGCCAGACGCCCCAGAACCACGTTCTCGGCATCAATTACCCACCAGTTCTTCGTCACTTCATACGGTTTAGCGGAATAGGTCTTCATCTTCCGTTCCTTATTTTTCAATAAGTTAAGGTGCAATTACGCACCGTATTCTTCAAAGAGCGTGGAAAATACGTCAATTGGGGGGGCGGTGTCAACGGAAATTTACGCTAAAATCGCGATTTACTCGCCCTTGCCATAGGTGCGGAAGGTCATTTGCCCCAAAACCGAGGCAATCTTCCCGTTTGCGTCACCCAGCGGCAGCAAACACTGGCGGAAACGGATGCAGTTATCGGTATCGATACAATATTCATGCTCGCTCATCATCGGTTTGCCGCTTTCCAGCACCTGCTGGAACTCCGCCGACAGATGCGAGGCCTCAAGCGCCACCATACCCGGAATGAACGACTGAATCTGTTGTTTTTCATAGGCATTGATGATGTTGTTGCCCAGATAGGTGTAATTATAGTGCTGCACATTCTCGATATCGCGCAGCTGAATCAGGAAGCAATCGTCCCAGATGGCCTTGACTTCATCGGGGTCCAGTTCTTCTTCCAGCGGAAACGGACGCCCGTCGCATAATTCTTTCCAGTAATCGTAGAGTTGCTGGCTGTGCCTGCGCTCCGAGTCGGGTGCCGGAATTGGGGTATTTTGGTTTGTGCTTACGGACGTCATGGGAAAAATCATACCTTTTTTTAGCCGTAACGACCA
>JAUIJX010000150.1 GCA_030430795.1 Alphaproteobacteria bacterium
GACGATTCAAACCGATGTGATCATTGTGGGCGCTGGCCCGGTTGGATTATTTGCGGTGTTTGAGTTGGGCTTGCTGGGGCTGAAAGCGCATCTGATCGACATCCTCGACCGTCCGGGTGGACAGTGCGCGGAGCTCTATCCCGAAAAACCGATTTACGATATCCCGGCATGGCCTGTTATCTCCGGGCAGGAATTAACCGACCGCCTGATCGAGCAAATCACCCCGTTCGATCCGACCTTTCATTACAGCCAGATGGTCGAATCGCTGACCAGGCTGGATGACGGTAACTGGCAGGTGCGCACCGATATGGGGACGGAACTGACGGCACCGGTGGTGGTGATTGCGGCCGGTGGCGGCTCATTCATGCCGAAGAAACCGCCGATTCAGGGGATTGATGATTACGAAGGCACGTCGGTGTTTTACGCCGTGCGCAAGATGGATCAATTCCGCGATAAGCGGCTGGTAATTGTCGGTGGTGGCGATTCGGCGCTCGACTGGACGCTGAACTTACTGCCGCTGGCCAAAGAGCTGACGCTGGTGCATCGCCGCGATGATTTCCGCGCCGCACCGGATTCGGTGATGAAGATGCGCGGGCTGGCGGAAGAAGGCAAGATGCAGTTCCGCCTCGGCCAGATCACGGCGCTGGAAGGCGAGGGCGGCCAGCTATCTGCTGTCACTCTGCGTGATCCGGACAAACAGGAACACAGCATTGCGTGCGATACATTGCTGCCGTTCTTCGGCCTGACCATGAAGCTGGGGCCGGTCGCAAACTTCGGTATCAACCTGCATGAAAACCTGATCCCGGTGGATACCGAGAAGTTTGAAACCTCGGAGCCGGGCGTGTTTGCCATCGGCGATATCAACCACTATCCCGGCAAGCTGAAGTTGATTCTCTCGGGCTTCCATGAGGCGGCGCTGATGTCGCAGGCGGCGTTTGCCTATTGCCGCCCCGGTGAGAAATTGCGCTTCCAATACACCACCTCCTCCAGTGATTTACAGAAAAAGCTTGGGGTGGCCGCCGCGTGAAGACCTGCAAGATCAACGTCACCGACCGTGAAGGCAAAACACATGAGCTGGAAGGCCTGGAAGGTTGGCGCGTGATGGAGGTCATCCGTGATTACGGCCTGCCGATCAAAGCGGAGTGCGGAGGTGCCTGCAGCTGTGCCACCTGTCATGTGTATGTCGACGAAGCGTGGCTGGATAAACTGCAGCCGCCGCATGATGAAGAAATCGCTATGCTCGACGAAGCATTTGATGTGCAGGATAATTCCCGCCTGTCCTGCCAGATTCTGCTCAGCGAAGAGTTGGAAGGCTTGCATGTGACGCTGGCGCCTGAGATGTAGTATCGAGCCGAAAGTGATTGCAAAGACGTGTATGCGATGCAATAAACACAAGGAAGAGTTGTGCGAGGTGTCATGGATAAAGAAAAAGTTGAGTTGGTGCAGTCCAGTTTTGAAATGGTTATTCCCATCGCCGATCAGGCAGCAAATATCTTCTACACACGATTATTCGAATTAGACCCGACCCTGCGTGGCATGTTCCCGGATGACATGACCAAGCAAAAGCATAAGCTGATGGCAGCGCTGGTGATGGTGGTCAGGGGGATGAAAAAACCAGATACCATTATTCCGGTGATTGAAGATCTGGCCGTCAAGCATGTGGGTTACGGCGTGAAGGAACCGCATTACGCGACCGTTGGTCAGGCGTTGCTTGAAACGTTGGAAAAGGGGCTTGGTGACGAATATACGCCGGAGGTGCGTGCTGCGTGGGAAGAGGCCTATGGGATGATTTCCACCACTATGATCCGGAATGGCCATCGCCAATAGTATCAGGTCTCCAAAATCGACGATCACACCGAGATTGATCAACCCGCCAAAGAACGCCAGCGTCGCGAAAATCACATAATAAAGGTTTACCCATTTCGGCCCGAACAAATAGTGCCACGCCCGCTCGCCGTAATAACTCCATGTGATCATGGTGGAGAAGGCGAACAGGAACACGCAGATGGCCAGCACTTCCGGGAACCAGTCAATCACGGTTTTAAAAGCAGCTGCGGTCATCACCACACCGGTGCCGACATCGGGCAGCGCATATACGCCTGTCACCACGATCACCAGTCCGGTCATCGTACAGATAATCACCGTGTCGATGATCGGCTCCAGCAGCGCCACGCACCCTTCACGCACCGGGTCCTTGGTGGTGGAGGCGGCATGCACCATTGGCGCGGAACCAACCCCGGCCTCGTTGGAAAAGAACGCGCGCCGGAACCCCATGATAATCGCGCCGATCATCCCGCCACCCGCTGCCTCCGGGGTGAAGGCATGGTGCAGCATGGTGGCGAATGCATCCGGCACGAGGGAGGCGTTGGCCACCAGCACAACGATGCAGGCGGTAACATAAATAGCGGCCATGAACGGCACCAGCCGTTCTGTTACCTGCACGATCCGCTTGATACCGCCAATCAGGACGATGCCCACGCCAACGGCAATACTGAGCGCGATCATCCATTTAAATGGTTGGAGGAACGGAAAACTATCCACCAGAATGCTGACCGACTGGTTGGATTGCAGCATATTGCCGCCACCCAGTGCCCCGCCGATACAGCAGAAGCAGAAAATCACTGCCAGTACTTTCCCGAACGTTTCCATGCCGCGTTCCTTCAGACCACTGGTCAGGTAATGGAATGCCCCGCCGGAATAATGCCCGTGCTCGTCCACTTCGCGATACATATGCCCGATGGTTACCTCGGCCAGCTTGGTGGCGGTGCCGAAGATGGCGGCGACCATCATCCAGATCACTGCGCCCGGCCCGCCGAGCGTAATGCCGACGGCTACTCCGGCGATGTTTCCAAGCCCGACCGTGCCCGATACGGCGGCGGTGAGTGCCTGTAGCGGGCTGACCTCGCCGTCACTGTCTTCATGCTTATATTTGCCGGAAACCACAGCGATGGCATGGCCAATCAACCGGAAATTTGCTCCCTGCAGGTAGATGGTAAAATAGATGCCGCCCAGCACCAGCCACAGCACCAGAAACGGAAATCCGTCCGGTGCACCGGGGAAGGGAATAGGGTAGAAAAGCAGGCTCTCCAAACCATTCGTCAGGATGGTGAAAATTTCCTCGAAGCCCGAAGCAACGGAAAGTTTGGGGTCGGCTGACATAATACCGTCATACTGTCATGTTACTATGAAGGGGATCAACCGCTGATTTTAAAAAAGAAAGAATAAAAAGATGGCAGATGCAGACTACGCACCAATCATTGAAGCATTGCGGGGAGAACTGGAGGCAGGCGTCCGCCGCATCAACTTCTGGGATGGGTACCATTATTCCCCGGAGAACCGTGAAATATTTTCGAATCCGGAGTTGCTGGCACTGGTTCAGGAATATGGCAATCCCAAATTCGCGATCGAATTGGTTCCTTCTGACTTTATGAATGCCGCTCTGGATCGTTATGTGAATGGTACCGACGAGCAACGAGAGCAAGTCCGGATGGCGCTAAATACGATAGGTGATTCTTATCATCCGGATAATGCATCTAAAGCAGAACAATACAATGCTTCGATAATACGTATATTCGATAACATTCGTGAAAGTGAAGGTGGGGTGGAAGGATATTTCCCGGATCCAAGAACATTTATGGGCCTTACTGCAGAAGAAGCGCGGGTTTTTGGTGAAGTAATGGGAGAAATGGGAGAAGTTCCTGAACACTGTGTCAGTGAGTATATTGATAAAAAACAGCGCTCGTTCTCACCGGAAGAGGGGGAGCTTTACGAATCCGCCAGCAGTAAATTTTCGGAAATGGCGTATGGAAACAAACTGGATGGCGGCAATGAAGAAGATATGGACACATCTGAAATTGATCGTGAAATCAGCCATAGGGTTACCCAAAGATATGGGGAAGGGGATGGCAATATCGTCGTAACAATGTATGGCTTGTTGCATTTTGCGAAACAGAAAGACTTGGACGAATGGTTGCCGGGAGTCTCTGTTGCCTTTGGCGGAGGGTGAGCGGGCGGGGGCCGCGCTGGAACTTGCCCATGGGATTGCGGATGAGGATGTGGAGATCAACCGTCGGATCGGGGTGCATGGGCTTGCGGTGATCCGGGAGATTGCGGCGGAGAAGCCTGCGGGTGAGCCGGTGCGGCTTTTGACACACTGCAATGCGGGGTGGCTGGCGACGGTGGACTGGGGTACGGCAACGAGCCC
>JAUIJX010000151.1 GCA_030430795.1 Alphaproteobacteria bacterium
GGTGAAGGATTGCGAAATGATGAATTCCATCGGCAATTGCAGGAAGGCATCGAGAATCCCTGCCGCCGTCGCCGGAGCATATTCCTTGATACTGACCATAGCGCCGAAGCGGGAGCCGGTCGGCCCTTTTACCTCGATCGCACCATTACCAAAATACAACCGATCCACCGGAATATATTGTGAGATGTCCATGTTCGGCAGCAGCATTGGGTGAATTTCACCGCAATTCACCAGCCGCGCCAGAAATTCCACCGGTTCGGAGAATGGACCATTTTCCGTTTCACGCACCGTCAGCACCCGTGCGCCATAATCTTTCAGGGTTGCCAGCACACGATACACGGCTTCGTGCAGTTCTTTAAACGCCGTGCGCATTTCTTCGTTTTCGGCTTCCTTATCGGTTTTATTGCTGACCTTCTTGAACCAGTTCTCAATCTTCGCTGCGCCCTCGTTGTCCTGTTTGCGGATCACGGTGACGTAGAGTTCGTTGATATAGGATTCGTGGGATTCATGTTTTTTGCGCCACATATCATCGACATAGCGAGCAAAGCCTTGTGGCTGCGTGCCGCCCGGATAGGCGCTCTGGCGACGGCGGATGGTATGGAACCAGACGGCGAATGTACCTTCCGCCATACTTTTCAGCAGCGAGTTACGCACCATCTTTTTCATGTCGACGTCTTCGTCGTCCGCGGTCTCGAACGAGAATCCGTCCACCTTGATGATTTGCATCAACTCATTATTTTTCGTGATGATGGTCTCGCGATCCCAATGATGGCGATACGGAATAAACTGAGCAGCTGAAATTTCCTGCTCACAAAAACGTGCGTTTGACACCTGACGGCGTTTAAACCTTAGCATTAGAATACGTCATACGAGTTAGTGTTATAATGATACCCCATAATGTTGTTCCACGACCGGTAACCCTCCCGTGCGCGCAACATCATCAGTTCGATGGCGCGTGCTTCGCGCATACAAATCAGATAACCAATCAAGTGTATGGTCGGCCCGACGCCCAGTAACACCAGAAAGTTCTTGGTGTTGATGTAGACGATCATGGTCACCATCGCGTTGATCACGAAGTAGAGATAACTGACCCCCATAATCATGGTTGGACGCGCCAACCCCTGAAAAAGCGGATCTGCCTGTAGTCTTCCTGTTCCGGCCATTTCTCCCCCTTATTTCCAGTATCTTAGCGGTAAACGCTGAAGATTTTATGAATATTTGATCAACATTTAGTATATTACAGAAATGTTTCAGTTTTGTTACAATTCGATAAAGACGCGTTAATAAAATCGGGTTTTTGTAAGTATTTGTGGGGTTTTATCCATAGATCATCACAATGGAGGCATCATGAGCGCTGAAAAGTACCATTTTTTCTTACGTATTCTGCACTGGTTTATGGCCATTTGCATCCTTGGGCTAATCGCCTGCGGATGGTACATGGACGGGCTTGATCGCGAGGCGCCGAATAAATTCACGTTCTATGCCTGGCACAAATCCTTCGGGGTCCTGATGATATTGGCCGTTGTGCTGCGTATTGTGCTGCGTTTAGTGACCCGCATTCCACCTCTGCCTGAGAGCTTGCCGCCTTCTGAGAAACTGCTCGCTCACGGCGCACATTTGCTGCTGTATGTCGGCATGATTGCCGTGCCTGTCAGTGGTTTCGTGATGTCGATGGCAGGTGGTCACGGTGTTTCTTTCTTCGGCATTAAACTACCGGAAATCATAGCAAAAAACGAGAGCGCCGCTGGGCTGGCACATAACGTCCATGACATATTGCCTTATATTCTGCTGGGTGTGATCGCGCTGCATATTGCCGGAGCGCTGAAGCACCGCTTCATGGACAAGCCGGAGCATGACGTCATTCGCCGAATGACGTTTTAGTTATCGATGATATCGAGCGTTGAGTTCGTCAGCGTAAAGATACCCGGGTAGCCATTCAGCGGCTTCAGTTTATCCGTGATACCCATAACCGTTTCCGCGCTGCCGAGGAAGAGCAGGCTGTGTGAATGCATGCATTCACAGAGACGTTCCAGAACATCGCGCTTTGTCTTTTCATCAAAATAAATCAAGACATTACGACACATGATCACGTCGAATTTGCCCATACCTGAATAGCTGGACAGCAGGTTGAATGATTCGAACTTCACCTTGCGACGCAACTCCTGTTTTGCCTGCCAGTTGTTATTATCCCGCTGATCAAAATATTTCAGCAGGATGGTAATCGGCAAGCCACGCTGCACTTCAAACTGAGTGTAGATTCCCTGTTCCGCTTTTTTCAATACCTGCGTGTCAATATCGGTCGCCGTAATGCTGTCATCCAGCCCTTGCAGCAAGCCGGGATTTTCCATCAATGTCAGCGCCATAGAATACGGCTCCTGCCCGTTAGAACAGGCGGCGCACCACACTCTCAGCTTGGTATTCAGGTGTCGTCTCATGGACGGCAGCAGTATGTTTCTCAGGCTATCGAACGGTTTGTTGTCGCGGAAGAACATGGACTCGTTCGTCGTCATCGCTTCCGTGATTTCACGCAGCAGGTCTTCGTTGACGATGTTGGTTTGCATGTAACGCACCAATGCACTGACATCTTCATGCCCGTGGCTACGCGCGACCGATTTCAAACGCGAATCCAGCAGGTAGCCTTTATCTTCGTTGAGCGCCAGGCCTGATCGCTTCTTCAGCAGTTCGGAGAGAAATCTGAATTCCTGCGGATTCATGACCTGCCTCCAAATGCCTGAGCCACATACGGACCAATCTCTTTCAGCGGTAGCACTGCCTTACACAAACCATGTTCCGTGACCGCCTTCGGCATGCCCCATACCACACATGTCTCGCGATCCTGCGCGATAATGCTTCCTCCAATCTTACGTAGTTTTTTGGCGCCATTGAACCCATCGTGACCCATACCGGTCAGTACCAGTAACATCAGGTGCTTGCCGTATATATTAATCAGCCCATCAATCATAGGGTCTGCCGCTGGCCGACAGAAATTCACCGCCTCATCCTGATTGAGCTGGATCACCACTTCCGATCCGCGGATGCGTGGCACCATATGGTAATCACCCGGTGCAACATAGACCTTACCGGCTTCCACCACCATACCGTTCTCCGCTTCCACACATTCGCGGCCGATGGCACGAGTCAGCTGTTCCGCCAGAATCGTGGTGAATGTCGGCGGCATATGTTGGGTGATAAAAATCGGCACATCCAGCAAGTGATTCTGCAGCATCTGGAAGATCTCCATCAATGCCTGCGGCCCACCGGTAGAAGCCGCAATCGCCAGTGCTGCCGGGCGATTTCCGGGAAAATTGGCAATAGGAGATGCATCAGACGGCGCCGATATTACCGCTGGTTTTATGTGCTCCATAGCACGGCGCAGAATGGCATTTACTTCTTCCGCTGTACGCTCCACCACCGCTGCCGGCGTCACTTCCTTCGCTTTCGGCTTGGTGGTCAGCGCCAGAATCTTGTCTACCAGTTCGCTATAGAACTCATTCAACGCCCCTTTGTCTTCTTTGGAGGTCGGCTTGGGGATATAATCCACCGCGCCCATTTCCAATGCACGCAGGCTAATTTCCGCATTCCGTTTGGTCAGCGTTGAGGCCACAATGATCTTGGTCTCCGGCGATGCTTCCAGCAACAGCGGCAACGCCGTCATACCGTCCATGACCGGCATTTCAATATCCAGAATCACCACATCGACATCGTTGTGCTTAATGCTGCTGACCGCCAACTCACCGTTAGCGACCGATGCCACCACGTTGAAATGCTCCACTTCCGAGAGTTTACGCAAAATCATACCGCGTACGACCGCCGCATCGTCGACGATCATAATATTAATTTTACGCTCTGGAGCCGTGGATTGCATATGGTGGTCTACCTAGAGGATTCTACAAAATACCAAGCTGCTGTAACTTGCCCCGGATGATTCCTTCATCGAAGGGTTTCATTACATACTCATTCGCGCCGCAGCGCATCGCCTCCTGAATATTTGAGAGGTCTGTCTCGGTGGTGCAAAATACCACCACCGGCCTGTCACCACCTTCCAGTGTCCGCAATACTTTAAGGAATTCGAGCCCGTTCATTTCCGGCATGTGCCAGTCAAGCATGATGAG
>JAUIJX010000152.1 GCA_030430795.1 Alphaproteobacteria bacterium
CATTATCCGCACCACCGTATACTTCGTCGTTGCCGCTGCCAGCGTTTACGCTGTCTTCGCCGGAACCACCGGTGATGGTGTCATTACCATTGCCGCCTTTCAGCGTGTCTTCGCCGGTGCTGCCGCTCAGAGAGTCGTTGCCTTCACCGCCGCTGAGGCTGTCATTACCGTCGCCACCCAGAATGGTGTCGTTGCCGGTGCCGCCGATCAGTTCGTCGTCGTTGGAACCGCCCGTAATTTCGTCATCGCCGGAACCACCGCTAATGGTGTCCTGACCAGAGCTACCGCTGATGGTGTCATCGCCAGCACCGCCACTGAGGCTGTCGCTGTCTGCGCCACCGCTGATTTCGTCATCGCCTGCGCCACCGCTGATGGTATCACGGCCAGAGCCGCCTACCAGCGTGTCATCGCCAGAGCCACCGTCAATCAGGTCGCTGTCTTTGCCGCCGTCGATGCTGTCATCGCCTGCGCCGCCGCCCAGCGTGTCGCGGCCAGCGCCACCCAGAATGGTGTCATCGCCGGAACCGCCATAGACATCGTCACTGTCGGTGCAGCCGTCCAGCACATCGTCACCGGAACCGCCGGTGATGGTGTCGCGTCCTGCGCCACCGATGATGGAGTCATCGCCTGCGCCGCCGTTGATTTCGTTGCTGCCGGTGTTACCCGCAATCACGTTGTCGGCGCTATTGCCGTTGGCGTCAATATTGTTGGTGCCGGTCAGGATCAGGTGCTCAACTGCCGGATTCAGGTTGATATCTACGGAAGACACAGCGATGTCGATACCGCCGGTGCTGTGTTCATCAATGGTCTGGCCTGCGCTGTCGACGATAAATACGTCGTTCTCAGAGGTTCCTTCCAGAACCGGAGAGCCGCTGATCTGATTTTCAAACGATACAGACGAACCGACAAAGTCTACCGCTTTGCTGCGCTGACCATCAGGCAAATTGCTATATTCGTCGAAAAGTGCGCCGGATACAAGTAGCCATGAATTCACTAACTTTCTTGTAGATTTCCCTCTATTTGCACCACGTCCGATCATTCCGACCGGTTGAGTGCAGTGCAACATCTAGCATCGGGCATTTACATTTGCAACCCCTTTTTTTAAGAATTGTTTACAAAAAAAATAATTTCGCTTTTTTCTGGCGAGTTTGCCCCGTTTTGGGGTATATGTGCGCCTTAAACGATAACAAAAATAATAATTGGCAGGCAGGAGGCGATGGCTGAAACCGCATCTATAACCCCGTTTCCGCAAACGGATCAGTCGGCGATTTCGCAGGTGGATTATGCCTGCCGCGTCAGTGATAACAGCGTTTTATGTATCGGCGCCCTGCAGCATGGGCTGACAGGTAAGGAGACCATCCTGCTGGACGGGATGGCGGTGGAGAAGCCGTATCTGGCGGCGATCTTGTCACATCAGGGCAAGCGGCTGACCGCGATGCTGCTGCATGTGGAAGAGCAACATTATCTCGATACGTTTGGCGATGTGACGCTGGAATATCCCGGCGGGCGCAGCCATTGGCAATTGCAGGGGCGGATTGACGAGCATGCGGAAGCGCTGCCGGGTCTGCTGCAGGGGATGACGGCGGAGAATGCCGGGAAACTCCTGATGATGCTGTTGAAATACGCGGCGGTGTCTCCGGCGATTGCCGCCGACACCCATTACGCCAAATTGTGCGACGTGCTGCGTCAGCGCATGCAGGCGGATGAGGCGGTGGTCAGCCAGTCTTTCTGGTTGTTGCCGCATGTGCTGTATCTGGAGGCGGTGCTGCCGTCGCGTGAGTATGCGCAGGCGCGGTTCATTAATATTACCACGCGCGGGGTGCAGGTAGGCAAGGCGATGGTGATGGATACGCCGTATAAATCCGAGCAGAACGGGCAGATTGTGACGCCGATGCTGGTGATGTTCTCCCGTGAGGCGGTGGGTGCGATCCGTGACGGGTCGTTTTCGCTGCAACTGAAGGACCGGGTGTTGCCGCTGCAACAAGCGCTGCCGCGTCTGGAGCCGAATACGGCTAACTTTATCGCGTATCTGCGGCTGCTGCCGGAATATACCCGGCTGAACATCCGCGATTTCGTCTGCCGTCAGCTGATGGATAATCCGGGTAAGGGCAGCAAGGAGGCGATCACCGACCTGCTGCGCAATATGCAATTATTCCTGCTGCCGTCTTATGTCTGTGTGTATGAGAAAGACGGACCGTTCGGCATCCATGTCGATATGGCGGTGGCGGTGCCGGGCAAGGGCATCGTGGTGGCCGGGTGGATGTATGACCCGATGCGGCTGATGCAACGGCTGACGCTGGTGTCCGATCTGGGGCGCAGCACACCGGTGCAGGAGGTGATGGTGCGTTTCCGCTGGGACGAGGTGGCGGAACTCTACGAAGAGAATCATTTTTCCAGTGCCGACGATGATTTCGGCTTTATGGCGTATCTGCCGTATGACGACGAGACGCTGGCGGCGATGGAGCAATGGCCGGATGCGGTGTCTTTCCGTTTGACGGCGGAGCTGCAGGGCGGCCTCAGCTATACGGTGGCGCCGAAGCATCAGGTGCCGGACCCGTTCGTGGCGCGTACGCATCTGCTGGAGCGCATTGCTTCGCGTATCGCGGCGGAAGACGACGCGGCGGAGGCGATGGGCAGTGCGGCGACCATGCTGCAGCAGGCCTGTGTAGGCAAGGCCGATATACGGCGCAGTTATCAGTATGGCAAAGCGGTGAGCAAGCCGAAGGTGAGCGTGATTATCCCGCTCTATAAAGAGTACGGGTTTATCAGTACGCAGGTGGCGCATTTCGCGCATGACGAGTTCATGGGTGAGGCGGAGATCATCTATGTGCTGGACGCACCGGAGGATCAGGAGCAGATTCGCGCGCAGCTCGGTGAGTTGTCGCGGCTCTACGGTCTGCCGATCAGCCTGCTGGTGATGTCGCATAACGCCGGTTATGCCACGGCGACCAATCTGGGTGCGCGCCACGCCAATGCACCGCATCTGTTGCTGATGAATTCCGATGTGGTGCCGATGGAGGCCGGGTGGCTGGAATCCATGCTGGGGCAATATACTTCCGGCGATGCGGAAGGGGCGCTGGCGCCGAAATTGTTGTTCGAAGACGGCGGCGTGCAGCATGCGGGGATGTATTTCGCCATGCATCGCAGCGGCGAGTTTTACGAGAATCTGCATTACGGCAAGGGCTATCCGGCCGGGCATGCCGAGGTGAACCAGAGCCGTGAAGTGCCTGCCGTCAGTGGGGCGTGCCTGCTGATTTCACGCAGTGCCTTTAATAAGGTGGACGGGTTGACGACGGATTATGTCGTCGGGGATTTCGAGGATTCCGATCTGTGCCTGAAATTGCGGCGCAAGGGGCTGACCTCTTATTACTATGCCGATGTCTCGCTGTATCATTTCGAGCGGCAGTCGATGGATAAGGTGGAAGCCAGCCCGGAAGCGCGGTTCTGGCTGAATGCGTCCGAGCATCACCGCCGCTGGAGCAAGGATATCGAGGAGGTGATGAAAGATCATGGCTGACTCGAAGAAGAAACAAAACAGTTCGCTGTTTCAACGCAAGCGCAAGGGCGGTAAATCCAAACAGGCATTGCCGAGCCTGCATAAGATTCTGACGATCGCGCATAACCATCCGGATTTCTTCCCCGGTGGCGGGGAGTTGCTGGCGCATCAATTGCACCGTGCTTTCCGTGCGGATGATTCGGTGGAGTCTGAGTTTCTGGCAGCGACCGACAAGCTGAGCCGCGAGCCGCATAACGGCACGCCGTTCCTGGCGCATGAAGGGCGTGAGGACGAGTTTTTGTTCTGGGTCGGGCGGTTCGATTATTTCCGCCAGTCGCAGAAGGAATTGCTGGGGCTGTATCGTGACCTGCGTCATTTCCTGCTGCGTTCCAAGCCGGATATTGTGCATTTCCACCATACGCTGCGCATCGGTGTGGAAGCGCTGCAAGTGGTGCGGGATACGCTGCCGGACTGCAAGATCGTGTTCACGCTGCATGATTTTATTCCGATGTGTCACCGTGACGGGCAGATGGTGGAGAATCATACCGAGCGTCTGT
>JAUIJX010000153.1 GCA_030430795.1 Alphaproteobacteria bacterium
AAGCCGCGCAATTCTACGCTTGCGAAAACCAGCGGTATGGTATACATGAGCAACTCTGTCACGTCGGGGTGTAGCGCAGTCTGGTTAGCGCACCTGGTTTGGGACCAGGGGGTCGGGAGTTCGAATCTCTCCACCCCGACCAGCCTTCGCACTACGTGCTTCGGCTGGCTTACGCCGGTAAGCTAGACGAGGACGTTAGGAGAAGGCTGCCCTTCGAAGCTTGTGTAGCAAGCGTAGGAGGGCTAAGACATACCTATGTACTACGTTTATCTACTCAGAAGCATTAATTTTCCTGATAAAACTTATATTGGTTTTACTGAGGACTTAAAAACAAGAATGCATGCGCATAATGCAGGTGAATCAAAACACACTGCTAAATTTGTGCCGTGGCAGCTTGCTTCCTACCATGCCTTTGCGGATAAAAGAAAAGCGCAAGAATTCGAGCATTATCTCAAGACAGGTTCGGGAAAAGCGTTTGCTAATAAGAGGTTCTGGTAAACAGAAATAAATATGACTATGCCTGCTTACGGTTGATGCACACGCTGCCGATCAGCATACCGGCAATGGCCATTGCCAGCCCCACCAGTTGCGGCGGCACCAGCAGCGGGTCTTGTTCGTTAGCAGCCAGCCCGATATTGATCGCTTCCAGCGATGCCCAACTGGTGATCCCGAGTAGAATCGAGATCAGCGCTCCTTCATTGGTGGCGCGCTTCCAGTACACCCCAAACACCAGCGGCACAAACGCACCGCATAATGTCACGAGATAGGCATTCTCCACCATCTCGAAAATAGTCAGTCCGGCTGTCGCGCTAAAATAACCATAAGCCAGCACAATCAGGCCGAAGGTAAAGACGCACAGGCGCAACGTCATCAGCAGGCCTTTATCACTCAGATTCAGCGGGTCTTTCAGAATGTTTTCTGCGATGATGGCAGAGGGTGCCAGCAAGGTTCCCGATGCGGTGGACATGATCGCCGAGAGCAGCGCACCGAAAAACAATACCTGCACAAACATCGGCACTTCACCCAGAATATATTCCGGCAGAATACGCTGGGTATCGCCACCATCAGCCATATGACGCTCAAGCAGCGACGGATCGACCATAATCGCCGCGTAGGTAATGAAAATCGGAATAAAACAAAAGACGATATAAAAACAGCCGCCAATGACTGTGCCGCGTACGGCAGATTTTTCATCACGCGCCGACATCACGCGCTGGAACACATCCTGCTGCGGAATCGAGCCAAGTGCCAAGGTTGCAAACGCGCCGATAAATGCAAGAATTGCCTCCAGTGACATGTCCGGCCAGAAATCAAATTTGTTGTTTTCGGACGCGTGAGCAATAACGGCGCTTGTGCCGCCATCAACCTGCCCGGCGACGATAAACGCTACCACCACCAGTCCCACCAGAATGAACAACATCTGGATAAAGTCCATCACGGCAACGGAAAACATACCGCCAAACATGGTATAGAGCATAACCGCGCCAATGCCGACAACCATCCCCCATTCGGTACTGATAAAGCCACCCGTGATTAGGTCGATAACCAGCCCGAGCGCTACGACCTGCGCCGCCACCCAGCCCAGATAACTGATGCAGATAGCAATGGAAACCAGTAATTCCACTGTCCGGCCATAGCGTTGGCGGTAGAAGTCACCGATAGTCATCAGCTTCATACGGTAGAGATAGGCGGCAAAGAATACGCCGACAAAAACCAGACATAATCCTGCGCCAAACGGATCGGCAACAATACCGCCCAGCCCCTCATCGATAAAAGTGGCCGGAATCCCAAGCACAGCCTCCGAGCCAAACCATGTGGCAAAGACGGTCGCGATGGTCACGTAAACCGGTAATGAACGCCCGGCCAACACGAAGTCAGTGGAGTTATGCACGCGCCGCGCCGCATACAAACCGATACCGATGGAAATAATGATGTAGGTCAGAACGAAAAGAGTTAGTGTACTCATTCCCTCTCCTCCACTTATTCGATAATGGCCTTATGGACGGCGCCAAATCCGTTGAAATTCGTACGGGAGACTTCCCCGTAAGCACCG
This sequence comes from Alphaproteobacteria bacterium, assembly GCA_030430795.1. GTDB lineage: Bacteria > Pseudomonadota > Alphaproteobacteria > Rickettsiales > UBA998 > JAUIJX01. The sequence continues at coordinate 2,054 of JAUIJX010000153.1, forward strand.
AGCTTGTCGAGCACGATCCAGTCACCTGCCTGCACATCGTCCGGCAGCATGAACGGTCCGTTCATCATATCCACCGAATCACAAGTCGGACCGGCCAGACGAAACGCCGCCGTGCCATCACCCAGACGTAACGGGTCGCGCCGCACCAGCCGTGCCGGATACGGCAGACCAATAGCACCGCCAGCCTCGAACAGACCGCCATAGGTGCCGTCATTAATATACAGCAAATCGCCTTTGCGCCCTTCGACACGAACCACTAGCGATCCGGCGTCCGCCACCAGACCACGCCCGGCTTCGCATAGAATTTCCATGCCATCAAACCCATGCGTTGCCAGCGCGGTATGGATAAGCGCCATATATGTCTCCACGGCTGGCGGAGGTGTGTCGTCACAGAGTACGGTAGGAAATCCACCGCCAATATCGAGCACTTCCACCGTTGCGCTGGAATCGGCAATCACCGCCGCAGCGTAAGCAATCGCATTTACATAAACCTGTGCATCGACGCATTGTGTGCCGACATGGAAGCTGACACCAAGTTTCGCGGCATGTGCTCCCGTCCGCGCAATAAGGGCTGCCGCTGTATCAGGCTTAGCACCGAATTTCGTAGAAAAATCCGTCGCCACATTACCTTTAGGCACAGCAATACGAACAAACAATTCCAGATCATCCGCATAGTTAGTGGCTTGCAGAATCTTATCAAGTTCATCATCCGTATCGAGCACAAAAGCACGCACATGATGACGGTAATAGGCCTCGGCAATGGCTTCCGGCGCTTTGACCGGATGCATGAAATACAGGCGTGCCTCCGGCAGCAGATCACGCAGTAATGCAATTTCATAAAGCGATGCCACATCAAAACGGCGCACACCGTTATCATACATCGCCTGCAGGAATATCGGATCAGGATTACACTTCACGGCAAACATTACGTCACCCGGAAAGGCAGCCACAAAACGTCGCGTCGTCGATGCCATAGCATGCGTATTCAGCACACTTACCGGGATCGCCGGAGCAATCTCGCGCACCAACTCATCATTTAAACCATAGTCAGGATGCAGGTCGGCTACGCCGAAGCGAAACTCCTGCGGCTCAAACGGTGAGCGCGACACAATATGAATAGGCTCAGGCTCAGCATTGAGCTGTGGCAGAATGTCATTAGAAAGAAATTCAGGTTGAAGAACTACGCTATCGTACAGGCGAATGACCATGATCGACCTCTTGTAATGGCGTGCCTGTAACAGGCACCAGGGTTAGTAAAGCAAGCATAACGCTATCCACAAATTCCCGTTCTTCACGGGGGTTTACGAACCGCGGATCTCCTTGCTTACTTTCGCACCTGGGTCGATCTCGGTGATGGAAATATACATGATTACGAATCTTCGCAAAAGCGCTTTTTTACTTGCCCGGAAAATAAGTTCTGGGCATATCTGTCAGTCAGAGGCAATATTTATACAGGAATGGCTCAAATACGCCATTTTTACACTTAATGAGCAATCAGAACATGCATACACAATGCTGCATCACCGGCGGAGGGCCTTCCGGGATGATGCTTGGATTTCTGCTGGCGCGGGCGGGTATCAGGGTAGTGGTGCTGGAAAAGCACAAAGACTTCTTACGTGATTTCCGTGGTGATACAGTGCACCCTTCCACCTTAGAGCTCATGCATGAGTTGGGCGTTCTCGATGAGTTCCTTACACTGCCACACCACAAGACCTATCGCCTCAATGCCATTAGCGGTGAATATCGCCCGGCTATGGCGGATTTCTCCAAGCTAAAGGTCAAAGCCCCCTACATTGCCTTCATCCCGCAATGGGACTTCCTCAACTTTCTGGCAGATAAAGCATCAGCATATGCAGGGTTCACACTCATAGTGTTATACATATATTGAGTATATTGAGGGTCTTGTTGAGCATTTACATTTATTAATATTTGTATTAGGAATATTAATGTGCATAAGTGTTTTAATTTCATATTATTTTTTTTATCTA
>JAUIJX010000154.1 GCA_030430795.1 Alphaproteobacteria bacterium
CTTCTTGAAGAGATCGCTCTCCGGGGTAACGATCTCGAGCGTTTCGGGGTCGCGAAGATGGTAACCCTCGCTCTCCGTCTTGATGAGCAGCTTGCCTCCGAAGTAACCCTGAATGGCGCCGGCGAAGATGCCAACGATAGAGCTGACGATGGTCAAAATGAAGGCAAACAGGATGGAGAGGCGGAAACCGTATATCAGCCGTGCCAATACGTCGCGCCCCTGATCGTCTACGCCCAGCCAGTTGGTGCCGCTGGGGGGTGAGGGAGCGCGCGGAATGTCGTAATTGATGGTCTGGTAACTGAAGGGAACAGGTGGCCAGATGAGCCAGCCATCCTGCTCGATTTTATTGACGATGTAGGGGTCCTGAAAATAGGTTTCGGTTTCGAACTGCCCGCCGAAAGTGGTTTCGGGGTAGGCCTTGAGGACAGGCATGTAGAGCTCGCCCTTGTAGGACATCAGGATCGGTTTGTCGTTGGCGATGAATTCCGCCGGTAGGGTTATGGTAAACAACACCAAGAATATCCAGAACGACCACCAGCCGCGTTTGTTGGCTTTAAAGTTGGCGAGGCGTCGCTGATTGATCGGGGAAAGCTGCATCAGACACCCCGCTTTTCAAAGTCGATACGTGGGTCGATCAGCGTATAGACGATGTCGCCGAACAAGGTGAACACGAGCCCCAGCAGAGTGAAGATGTAGAGCGTGCCAAACATCACCGGATAGTCACGGTTGATGGCAGCTTCGAAGCCAAGCAGCCCCAGCCCGTCGAGTGAGAAAATGACCTCAATCAGCAAGGCGCTGGTGAAGAGGATTTTGAGCAGGGCGGATGGGAAGCCAGCGATGACGATCAGCATGGCGTTGCGAAAAACGTGGCCGTAGAGAATGCGGCGCTCGCTCAGACCCTTGGAGCGGGCGGTGAGGACGTATTGCTTTTTGATTTCGTCGATAAAGGAGTTCTTGCTGAGCATGGTCAGGCTGGCGAAGCCGCTGATGACCATCGCGGTGATAGGAAGTGCCAGATGCCAGAAATAGTCGACAATTTTTTCCGGCCAGCTCATGCTGTCGAAATTCTCCGAAGTGAGGCCGCGCAGCGGGAACCAGTCAAAATAACTACCACCGGCGAACAGGATGATAAGCAGGATGGCAAAAAGGAAGCTGGGGATGGCGTAGCCGATGACGATAACCCAGCTGGTCCAGACATCGAAGCTGCTGCCGTCGCCCACGGCTTTGCGGATGCCGAGCGGAATGGAAATGCAATAGACGAGCAGGGTGGTCCACAGGCCGAGCGAGATGGAGACCGGCATTTTGGCGATGATAAGGTCGGTGACGTCTTCGCTGCGAAAGAAACTCTCGCCGAATTCAAAGGTGAGGTAATTGCCGATCATGATGAAGAAGCGTTCATGGGCGGGCTTGTCGAAGCCGTAGAGTTTCTTGATGTCTTCGATCAATTCCGGATCGAGTCCGCGGGCGCCGCGAGTGAGTTCTGCCGTACGCGGAGCGGCAGAGGCGGCTTGCTGGGCGCTGCCGGTATCTGACTGGCCACCGCCTGAAAAGCGTGAGGTGGCGCTGGTGAGGTCCGGGTTAGTGAGGCGGAAAATCAACTGATCCACCGGGCCTCCGGGCGCGGCCTGCACGATAATGAAATTCAGCAGCATGATGCCGAACAGGGTCGGGATCATCAAAAGCAGGCGCTTAAAGATATACTGCTGCATTATGGTTTCTCCCGGTATTCCGGCTTGAGCCACCAGGTTTCAAATCCCAGCCCGTAGGTGGGGCGGGTATCCGGCATCTCAAACATGTCCCAGAAGGCTACACGGAAATGCCGAATATGCCAGTGCGGAATGACGAGATGATGCCATAGAAGGGTGCGGTCGAGCGCATGGGCTGCGGTGGAGAGGGTGTCCAGATCATGTGCATTGACCAGCTTGTCCAGAATGGCGTCTACGGCCTCATTTTTCAGGCCGGACATGTTCTGGCCGCCGGGGATGTCTGCCTGCGAGGAATGCCAGAAATTCAGCTGCTCATTGCCGGGATAGATGGTGCCGCGGTTCCACCAGATGGAGATGAGGTCGAAGTCGAAGGTCTCCAGACGTTTCTGGTATTGGGCGTCATCGACGAAACGGAATTTCGCCTCAATGCCAAGGCGGGTGAGGTTGCGGATCATGGCAGCGATGACGCGCTCAAAGGTTTTCTGGCGGGTGAGGAAGGTGATGGAGAGTTTCTCGCCAGTGTCCGTATTGGTGCGGATGCCGTCCTTTAACTCCCAGCCCGCGTCCTTGAGCAGGGTTTGTGCACGCAGAAGTTCCTCACGCGGGTTGCCACTGCCGTCGGTGGCAGGCGGCATGTAGATTTTGGTGAAAATTTCCGGCGGCAGGCTGTCGCGATACGGCTCCAGCAATTTCAACTCAGATTTGGTCGGTAGTTTGGTGGCGGCAAACGGCGTGTTCTGGAAGAAGCTGTTATTGCGCTCATACGCATCAAAAAAGAGGGTGCGGTTCATCCATTCAAAATCCATCGACAAAGCAATGGCTTCACGCACGCGCGGGTCTTTAAACTTGTTTTGACGCAGGTTGAAAATGAAGGCCTGCATGCCGCGCGGAATGGTATGCGGCGCCATGTATTTGATTAGCTCGCCACGTTCCACTGCCGGGATGTTGTAAGCGGTTGCCCAGTTGCGGGCGATGTATTCTTCATGCAGGTCGAATTCGTGCGATTTGAGTGCTTCGAGGGCAACGGTGTCGTCGCGATACACATCGAAGCGGATTTGCTTATAGTTGTTTTGCCCGACCTGTGTGGGCAGATCTTTGCCCCAGTAATCCTCGACCAGTTCATAGGTGATGGTGCGCCCCGGCTCCATTTTCTTGACACGGTACGGCCCGCTGCCAAGAGGTGGCTCCAGACTCGATTTCTCGAAATCATGTTCGGTGTAATAGGCTTTGGAGATAACCGGCATGCCAGCGACGATGAATGGCAAATCACGGCTGGCGCTTTCCGCGAGATGGAAACGTACACGGTGACGGTCGATCTTTTCGGCTTTCTCAATGGGGCCGTAATGCAGGCGATAGACCGGATCGCCTTTGGTCTTGAGCGTTTCCAGCGAGAAGATGACATCGTCCGGGGTGATGGGGGTGCCATCATGCCAGCGCGCTTTTGCGTTGATGGTAAAGGTCATGGTCTGGCGGTCTTTGGAGAGAACAACGTCTTTAGCGATCAGGCCATAATATGATTGCGGCTCATCCAGTGACGAGGTCATGAGGGTCTGGAAGGTCTGCATGATGCCGGGGGCTGGCAGGCCCTTCACGATGAAAGGGTTCAGACTGTCAAAGCTGGCCGGGTAGGCGAGTTTAACGCGGCCGCCCTTGGGGGCCTTCGGATTGACATAGTTGAAATGTTTGAAGCCAGGACGGTATTTTGCCTCACCGAAAAGCACGAGACTGTGCGCTGCTTCCGCCGGTTGATGGAAAAAACAAAGTGCCAGCAGGCACGCGGCTATACGTCGGCACCAATGCATGCGATCACGGATTACTTCGTCTCTCCCCAAGGGGCAACAGTGCCGCCACCACGATTCCTGATGGAGTCAAAGACGGTGAGCGCCTGCGCAGCAATTGACCCGGCATCGCCCGCGTTGGCAGGGAGCAGGATGGTGTTGCCGGTTTTGGCGAGCTTGCCGAAAGCATCGACATATTGTTCCGCAATTTTGAGGGCCACGGCATCTGTTCCGCCTTGCTGAACGATGGCAGCGGCGACCATTTCGATCCCTTTGGATGTGGCGTCTGCCACGGCAAGAATGGCTTCTGCTTCCCCGCGAGCGCGGTTGATCTGGTCAGTTTGCGCAGCCTCAGAAGCCAGTACGACTTCCTGTTTGCGCGCCTCGGCAATGTTGATTTGCGATTGGCGCTGACCTTCGGATTCGTTGATCTTGGATTGCCGCTCCCCTTCGGATTGCAGAATTTCTGCACGTTTCTGGCGCTCGGCCGCCACCTGTAATTCCATCGATTTCAGTACG